>CAJBRT010000051.1 GCA_903958045.1 uncultured Bacteroidota bacterium
AAGAAAAATTTATAATTAATATATCGCTCCACTCCATGGAGCAAATGTTATTATATAAATAATGTTTAATGAATCCGCGCGAAAGTAATTTGCTAGGTTAACACCTTTTAGAATTTAATCTATATTTTAGTCCTATTTTTATAAATTAGGACTAGTTTAGTACATCTAAAAAAAAGGACACATATAGATTAAGTTTATTTTTGAGCTACGAATTAATGATTCTCCCCAATGCTACTATATATATCACTGCTTACCATTATCTTATCGGGCTTATTAGTAACCTATAATTGGCGTATCAATAAAAACACCATTTATTTGGGTGCCTTTTTTTCAATTTTAGCTACTTACGGTCTAACCCATTATTTTACCATATATGCCAACTCTCCATTTTGGTTAGCAGTATTTTACAATAACTTTTCACCATTTTGGTTTTTAACCGGGCCACTATTACTCTTTTATTACAGGGGTACTTTAACCGATAATAGTAAGTTAAGGGGCACTGATATCATTCATTTCATGCCTTTTTTTGTACAATTAATAGGTATATTCCCTTATTTACTCACTCCTTTTAGCTATAAAGTAGGTATTGCCGCTCAAATACTAAATGATCTTAATTTAATTACTCAGTTTAAAGTCAATTGGATTACTACTCCACTAGTAAATTTCTTAGGAAGACCCATATTGGTATTTTTGTATTTAGGTTACCTAACCTATTTATTATGGTTACACAATCCAAAATCTAATCGGGCAAAAGTTTCTATTCAGCAATCTAATTTAATTTATAGGTGGCTTATATTATTAGAAGTAACCACCGCTATTCTGATAGTCAATTTTTTCTTATTGAGCCTCAGTTTGTCCAAACAAACGGTAACAGCTACCATGGTAAATAGTCAGTTTACCCACTTTTTTAGTGGTATTGCCTATTTTTGTATGTCGTTTATGCTGTTGTTGTTTCCCAGAATTTTATATGGGATGCCCATATATATGGCAGAGCCCACTAAACTTAGCCAGCCCCCAAAAGAAACAGTTGAGGTACCGGTATCGCAAGATGATCCGTTTTTTGAATTGGTAGACAAAATAAACGCCTACTTACAAAAAGAAGAGCCATACTTAAATCCAGAGTTTACCATCAACGAATTAGCTGCCTCCTTACGAGTGCCGGTTCACCACGTATCATACTGTTTAAATACCTTAATGAATGTTAAGTTTACATCGCTGCGAACGCAACTGCGCATACAATACGCCGCCAAATTATTGGATTCAGGCCAAGCCGATGAACTTTCGATGGATGGAATAGGTAAAAAGTCTGGATTTTCAACACGTTCCAACTTTTACAACGCCTTTAAATCAGAAACAGGCATGACTCCTTCCGAATACCTTGAACACAAAAATGAATTGAAAAAATAGGAAATAACCTATCCTGTTATTAACTTTTGTACCTCGTTAATTTGATCTTTTGCTATAAAATATTCGAAATACCTTTTGTCGGTTTCACTTCTTACACTCAAAATTAACTGGATGTCTTGACTGGTGGCATATTTAAATTTGTCATTAATGCCATTGATAACATCACTTCTCACCTTTTTTTGCATCCCCACGTTTTTGTCTTTAATGCCTAAAACGTAGTTGATCTCAGAAATGGTGGCAGTGGCGCCAACAAAAGACTTTTCAATAAACAGGTCAATGAGCGAAAGCTCAGTTTGATTAAAGGAAACGTCTAATTTTTTAACGCCAACAGTAAATATTTCGGTAGTTCTTTTTTGATCTTTTTTGGTTGGAACCTTAAAAAAGTACCAAAGCGATGCTACAAATAAGAATAAACAAAGCCAAAGAGGCCAAATTGTGGCAAACTCAATTGGTACGCCCCACAAAGATGTTGGCTCTTTAACAAATTTGGATTCGTCAATAACTAGCGTATCTAACGCACCGGTTGCTGGAAAATAGCTGTACAAAATCCCGTCTTTATAATATTGTATACTTGAATTATCGAGTCTATTAATACTTTGTGCGAGTGCGCGATTGGTATTTACAGAAACCGAATTGTTTAGATAATTAAACCAATAGACATCTTCGCCATCCGAAACAAAGTATCCCGATTGGTTGTAGACTTTTGTTTTGGCATTTTTAATAATAGTTAAATAATTGGCTTTTAATTTTCCTATTTCGAACCAATCCCAAGTTTTACAATCCAAATACATGACCCCATCAACAATAGTTCCCGCAGCACTTTGAAATCCTTTAAGACCAGAATTAATGACCTGCTGATAAGGTATATACAGTCTATGTTTAGACACGTCAAACCAGCTACTACCCGGGAAAATGGGGTTATACACTTCAATATTGGTGGGAAATACATCCCATTCACCATCTTTAAAATTAAATCCCCTAATGGTACCGCTGGTTTTCCAAAAACCATAGCCGCCATGGTTGTATAAGGTTTCCCCACTTGAAAAATAATAAGCACCCAAATTGTAATTGATGTTCTCGTTGTCATCAATACGTTTAAAATAAAGTAAAGAGTCTGTAACTGCTATTTGCTGGTAAACACGGCCGGCGCCAGAGATGGTAATAAAAAAGTTATTGGGCGTTTTTATAGCTACCTGCTCCCTAATGCCTAATACCGGATGATTGAACTGAATAAATGACTGTGAGGGACCGCGCAAAACCAGTGAAGTGGTGGAAGTTGCTACAATTTTACTTAAAAAGTGGCTGTTTTTAACCGTAATTAGCCCAGCTGTATCAATTGGAACGCCTAAAGAATCTGTGGCAACATACGTTACCCCTTGAGAAAATATATAAATGAAGTTTGAAAAACAGAATAGACTAAGTAATAGTAATTTTTTCATAAATGATTGATTTTCAGTGTATAAATAGGACATGTAACCTATTTTTTACATTTGAATACCTTACAAATATAGGAAATTACCTATTAGCTAACCCGTTATTTCACCTAGTTTATGAACAGGTAAATTAGAGAGCTGCATCTTCGTGCCAAGAATACCGTTAATATGTTTATACACACCGGGGGGATGTTGTATAGATATAGAGACGGTATTTTTGTTTAGTCCCTATTTTGACGGTTACGTCTAATAATAATGATGATGATGGCAATGATGCCAAAAATGATTGGAAATGTCATATCTCAAAGTTAAGGGTAATTGAAACATTATTCGCCATATAGTCCTTTTTCGCAGGCGTAAGTAACCAGCCCTGCCATACTCTTAACGCCCATTTTTTGCATGACCCTGGTTCTATGACCCTCTACGGTGCGCTGGCTCAAATAAAGCGTAGCGGCAATTTCTTTACTAATATAGCCCTTGCAAATAAGGGTGATAATATCTTTTTCGCGCTCCGAAAACACCACCAAATGTGCTTTGCTTCCGGATTGAAACTTGTCAATCAGATCTTTCACCTGCTTATTGCTCTCGGTACAAAAATAAGAACGGTTGTTAAAAACAGAAACAACGGCCTGCTCAATATCGGCTTTATCGGCGTTTTTCATGAGGTAACCTAGTGCACCTGCGTCTAACATTTCCATGATATGACTTTCTTGACCAAACACAGATAGCGCAATTACTTTGGCACCCGGATGCCGTTTACAAAGTTCTTTGGTAGCCATCACCCCGTCCATCACGGGCATTGAAATGTCAACTAAAAAAACATCGGGGGTATAGCGGGCAGCCACCGCCAGCAAATCCAGTCCGTTTTCGGCCTCCCCTATAAGTTCAATTCCGTCTATACTAGCCAAAAGCATTTTTAAGCCGCGTCTAAAAATGATGTGATCATCCGCAATAAGCACTTTAATTTTTTGGGTTAGCATAGAGGTAGGTTTTGGTTATGTAAAATTTAACATATGCAATATGACTGTAATAAATATTGAAATCATATAGAAAAACACTGAATTATATCTGCATGAAACACGTACTATAACTTATCAACGATTGAAGAGAAGATGCGATCTAGGGATTATCTTGCGTCTATGCAACAGTATTTAGCGGGATTAAATGAGCCACAAAAAGAAGCGGTATTACACGTGAACGGACCACTCATGATTGTAGCAGGTGCAGGTAGTGGTAAAACAAAAGTTTTAACAACCCGCATTGCGCACCTCATGTCGGTGGGTGTAGATGCCTTTAATATTTTAGCGCTCACATTTACCAATAAGGCCGCAGCAGAAATGAAGGAAAGAATTGAGCGAACGCTGGGAAATACCGATGCAAGAAATTTATACATTGGCACGTTTCATAGTGTGTTTGCGCGCATTCTGCGCGCCGAAGCGCACCGCATTGGGTACCCCAATCATTTTACTATTTATGACACCGATGATAGTAGATCTGTTATTAAAACGGTCGTCAAAGAATTAAACCTAGACGAAAAACATTACAAAGCAAATATTGTTGGTAGCCGAATTTCAAGTGCAAAAAATGCGCTCTTATCACCTGCCGAATATGCTACCGATTACTACATTCAGCAAGAAGACATGCGCGCCAATAGGCCCGCCATTGCTCAAATCTATGCCGCTTACGCCAGCAGATGTTTTAAAAATGGAGCGATGGATTTTGATGATTTGTTACTCAAAATGCATGAGCTTTTAAAAAACTTTCCAGAAGTATTACATAAGTACCAACACAAGTTTAAATACATTCTTATTGATGAGTACCAAGATACCAATCCGGTGCAGTATCAAATTACAAAACTGCTTGCCGCTGTCAATGAAAATATTTGTGTGGTAGGAGATGATGCACAAAGTATTTATAGTTTTAGAGGTGCCACCATCGAAAATATTTTACAATTTAAAAAAGACTATGATGATGTTAAAGTGGTAAAGCTAGAACAAAATTATAGGAGTAGTCAAAACATTATTCATGTTGCCAACGAAGTCATCAAAAACAACGAAGGGCAAATTCAAAAAAATCTTTGGACCGAAAATAAAGAAGGCGAAAAAATTTGTTTGGTACGCACCATGACAGATAATGATGAAGGCCGTTTTGTAGCAGACACCATTCAAGAACAAAGATTACGCAATCATTTTAACAACAAAGATTTTGCTATCCTATACCGCACCAATGCGCAGAGCCGGTCGTTTGAGGAAAGCCTTAGACGAATGGGTATTCCTTACCGCATTTATGGGGGCGTAAGTTTCTACCAGCGCAAAGAGGTTAAAGATTTTATTGCGTATTTACGCGTGGTGGTAAATATGAAAGATGAAGAGGCGCTTAAAAGAATTATCAATTATCCAGTAAGAGGTATTGGTAAAACAACCATGGAAAAATGTGCCATTGCGGCAAACGAACATAATATTACACTCTTTGAAGTCATTAGTAGAGCGGGTGAATTTGGTTTTAAAGCAGGTACGCTAGAAGCACTGCAAAACTTTGTTACCATGATCCGGTATTTTCAAAGTATGCTTCAGCAAAACAATGCGTATGATGTAGCTGTTCAAGTGGGTAAGCACACCAATTTAGTAAAAGAACTTTTTAACGATAAAACCACTGAGGGTCTAGCTCGTTACGAAAACATTCAGGAATTACTCAACTCCATTAAAGAGTGGATCGAATCACCAAGTAATGATGACGGTGAACTAGGCGATAAAACACTGGGCGGTTACCTCCAACAAATTACACTACTTACCGACGCCGATGATGATAAAGAAAACGCAGATGTTGTAAAACTTATGACCATTCACGCATCAAAGGGTCTCGAATTTGAATGCGTATTTGTAGGTGGGGTAGAAGAAACTTTGTTTCCAAGTAGCATGTCTATTAATACCAGGGAAGAACTGGAAGAAGAACGCCGATTATTTTATGTGGCCGTAACAAGAGCAAAGCAAAGACTTTGGTTAACGCATGCCAATGCACGTTACCGCTTTGGACAGCTCGTTCAAAATGAACCAAGCCGTTTTATTGCTGAAATGCCAGAGCAATATGTAGATAAAAGTTACGCAGGTGGAGGTGCCAGAAACAATGCTGGTGCCGACTATGGATCTGGTTTTGACCGCATGCAAAATAGTTTTGGCACCGCCCCCAAAAGAAAGCCAACCGACAAGCCGGCCTACATGCCACCGCCTCCACCATCAAAAGTAGCGATGCATGTGCCATCTGCTAATTTTGTACCTAGCGATACCAGCAATTTACAAGTAGGTGCCAAGGTAGAACATCAAAAATTTGGATTTGGAACGGTGGGTCTGGTGGAAGGCTCAGCACATAACCCCATCGCCACTATTCATTTTGAAAAAAATGGTGAGAAAAAAATTATGCTCAACTATGCCAAACTGCGCATTGTAGAATAATTCTTTCTAACTTACAAAAACATGAATAGTACCAAATACCTAAAATATTTAAATCCGCTTAGTCTTTTCGATACCAAACGAACACGTACTATTTTTAAGGTAAACCCAACTGTTGTTCCAGAAAGAGTGGAAGCAACGGAAACAAAAGTTACCATATTTGACTATTCACCAGAATCATTTCAAGAGATTGAACTAAATCAGGTAACCGATTCATTTCCATTTAAAAATAATAAAAATGTTTCCTGGATCAATGTAGATGGGATCCGAAAAGCAGACGTAGAAGCTATTGCAACGCATTATGGTATTCACTACCTCATAGTAGAAGATATCATGAGCGTAAGTCAGCGTCCTAAAATGGATGAAATTGAAAACGTATTGTTTTGCTTATTAAACATGCTATATTTTAATGAAAAAACGGGCGCTGTAGAAACAGAACAAATAAGTATTGTGCTTGGTGAAAATTTTATCGTTTCGTTTCAAGAAGACGCACACCGAGATGTTTTTAATCATATCCGTGAAAAATTAAGACTCAACCATACCAAGTTACGACTTAGCGGTGCAGATTATCTTTGCTATGCCTTACTAGACATGATTGTAGACCACTACTACACAGTCATGGAAAAATTAGGTGACCGCATAGAAATGCTAGAGGAAAGAATTATTAGAAATAGTAACACTAGGTCTTTAGCTGAAATAAATAGTTTACGCAAAGAGCTCATTGTACTAAAAAGAAACGTGAGTCCCGTTCGTGATTTAATCAATGGATTTATCAGAAGTGATTCTGATTTATTAGAGGAAAAAACCACAAAATATTTTAAAGACATTTTAGATCACATTACCCAGGCCAATGAACTTGCAGAGAGTTACCGAGATATGATGATGAACTTACAGGACCTTTATTTAAGTCATGTAAATTTAAAGTCCAATGAAGTCATGAAAGTAATGGCAGTAGTGACCTGCCTGCTTGCGCCCGCAACCGTTATAGGCGGAATGTTTGGGATGAACTTTGATCAAATACCCTACTTGCATCATCAATACGGATTTTTTATTGCCGTAGGATTAATGCTAATCGTTCCCATTGGGATGGTTGTTATTTTCAGAAAAAGAGGATGGTTCTAGTTGCTTAAAAACAATTAGTACCCCCAAGATTTTAATATCGCTAAATCTTGCTTAACAGCGGCTAGCGGTGTTTGCCCCTGGTAAGATTCCTGCTCTACAATAAAATGTTTGGTGCCACCAACACTTGCACAAAGCGCAGTAATTTCTTTGGTTCCAGCAAAACCTTTACCAAGCACACAACTTTCATATTGTGACTCGCCAGGTTCCGTTGCTTTAATTTCATCTTTTACATGTACCGATAAAAAACGACCTGGATTGTTTTTTACAATTGCTATTGGATCTGCGCCGGTTCCATAAATATTACCCATATCTAGTTGTAAAAACACGGCAGTAGGATCAGTGTGTTCTAATAATATTTCATAAATAGAATGGCCATTCAAATTTTTAGTAAACTCAAAATTATGGTTGTGGTAGCCAAATTTCATACCGTGCTTATTACAAAGCGCGCCACTTTTATTAAAAACATCTGCAAATCCACGCATCGCATCATAACTAGCGCGGAGTTCATCATCTAGCCAAGGGCTAATTACATACTGCATACCTGCGGTAGCTGCATCTTCTACTGTATATTTCCATTCGTCGGTAAAATCTTTTTTGGCAGCGTCCCAATGCTTGATTTCGAGCATAGAATGTCCACTAGGCATTTGCAATCCAAATCCATCGAGTATTTTTTTAAACTCGGTTGGTGCGTAACCATAAAATTTTCGGTTGGCATAATTGGCATGTTCCACATGCTTGTATCCTATTTTGGCAAGTTGCTCTAATGTGGCAATTGGGCTCTCCTTCATATTAGCACGAACAGAATATAACTGAACGCCAATAAGGTTTTTAGCCTGTGCACTAGCAAATATATTAGATGGCGCAACCATTACACCGGCTGCGGCTATGGCTGAATTTTTAATAAAATTTCTACGGCTATTTGTCATGACTTACCATTTTGGGGTTTCTTAAAGTTACAATTTATTAAGATTCTTCATCAAAATAAAGTTTATAAAATTGCTTACCTGATTTTTCGTCATAGCCCTTTTCTACTAAATCTTTTCGGCCATGAATATAAATATGAAAATTTTTGTCGAGTTTAACCACTGCTTTAAAAAAACGTTGTTGCTTTTTAACAGCAGCCACATGAATGGAAAATTCATCTTCAATTACAACTTGCTTGGCCACTTCGTATTGGCTTTTATACTGTGTAAAACTTTCAATGAGTTCGGGGTGATGAAGTACTTCTTTTCCAAAGTCTTGCATGTTAAAGGATTCATGGGTGGTAAAATACTCCATGCTTCGGTGTAAGAGGTCTACCTGATCCGTTTTTGTGACTTCAAATTTATCTTGGTACTCATTGCTGATAAATAATTTGCACATGCCAAGCGCTGCATCCGTGTAATGATAACTGTTGGCGCGTCTTGTAATTTGTAAAAAGTCATTTACCCAGTACTGCGTGTCTTGCTGCTTATTGGTATTGTCTACCATACAAACCACATAGCCGTCGGCCCCGTCTTTATTATAAATCAAACAACCTTTATCTAATTTATTGATGGCTATGCCGTCTTCGGCACTAATGCCCCAGCCTTCCTGTTTTGTTTTAAGTTGCAGGAAAGTCTCTTTTGTTTCGCTTTTAAAAAGACCAATACCAGAAATAAATTCAGTGCCAAAGGGAAGGTTGGTAAATTTTGCAACGTACAACTCTCCATCTTTCACTTTTACATGCGTAGACTTTGCGTGTAAAAAGTTGGCCAACAATTTGCTTTGTTCTACAAATGTATCTGGCTCGTTAAAAATGGTTTGTACATAGGTATACACTTCATTTAACGACAAATCACTGAGGTGCGAAAACTGGTATTGTTCGGCCTCATTAAATGGTGTTAAAAAATACTTCGTTAATAGACCCGTCACCAATGAATCTTGGGTGTCTAGCGCTTCGTTAGATAAAACCAACTGCTCTGAACGTGTTGGATTACCAACCTTATGTACAATTACAGATTCTAAAATAACACTATCAATCCCAGTCATGATTTATGATTTACAGTTTCTAGCGCTAAACTACTAAAACATATAAATTATAAAGGATTAATTATACAGCCTATGGGTAACTATAATTGGGAAATGATTTGCACAAGTTGTGCCGCAGGCTTTACACCAGGCTCACGCCATATTAATTTGCCTTCTTTAAATACTGCCAAGGTAGGAACACTATTTACAGAAAAATGTGCAGCAATATTTTGATGCACATCAACATCCACTTTAAATATAGAAATAGATTCACCCATTTTGTCTTTTACCTCTTTTAAAATAGGAGGCATCATTTTACATGGACCACACCAAGTAGCATAAAAGTCAATAAGGACGGGCTTCTCAGAAGCAATTATTTTTTCAAAAGATTCACTTAACATGCGAGGTAGTTTTTTTAAACATACTAAATACAAGGCCGCCTAATAGTCCAAAATAAATCATACTATTAAAGGGCTTAGAAGTAATCATACAAGTACCAGAGGCGCAACCAATATTTTTCCAATACAAATATCCGCCAAGAGCACCTACAAGCGCACCAATAATCACTAGGTACTGTTCTCTAAAAAATGTTTTCATACTAGTTTATTTTTTGCATTAAGCTATTCCAGGGTCCACCATTGTATACTTCAATACCAGCGGTTGCTAATATACCCTTAGCCATACCACTTCTAGCGCCACTTCTACATACCGTAATTACGGGTTTCCCTATTTTTTTTAAATCAGCTACATGGCCATTAATGCCATCAAGTGGTATATTTTTAGAGCCTTTTATATGACCGTTTGCATATTCACCCGCAGTACGTACATCAACAATGACGGCTCCTTTTGCCATCAATGCATTATAATCTGTGGCTGGACCCAATAAATTTTTAATAAAATCAAACATAGCATACAATTTTAGTGATCAATAATTTTGATACTGCAAAAATCAGCACAATTGATGGGAGCAAACGTGACGGATGTCACACAGGTCTATTTTTTAACTAAGATCTTTACAAATTTGGTGAGATCGGCCTGTTCTTGTGGGGTTAATAGCTGTTTACTGGTAAGTTTAGACTTTAAGAGCAGCGCTTGTTTATGTGATGGATAAACTGCTAATATTTGATCCGTTTGAGCAAGTGCAGTGCTTATTTGAGCCTCAGCTTCACTCATGGCTGGTGGTGTTTTTGGAACCGGGGTTTTGTCCCTAGTTGGCATTTTTAACACAATAGCTTCTACGGCTGCTATTTGGTGAGCGGGTATTTCCTTGATTTTTTGAGCTTTTAGAATAAGCCCTTGTAGTTGTTTTTTGCTTAAGCTTCCCCGCTCCTCGTATTGATGCATCAAACTCATAATAAATAGTGCCTCTTTATTGTGCTCATAACAAAGTGCAAGCAACTTATCTATGACGTCTATTTTTTTATTGTTTGAAGGCATGGCGTGGAAAACAGCAAGATAAATAAGATTTGATGAAAAATAATTTTATCTAAGGGTGTATATTAGCAATCTTAATTGACTTCTTATGAAAAAGATCATCGCATTTGTAATATTTTTTGTTTCACTTAACATTGTTACGGCGCAAGAAAATAAAACCAGTTATCCAGTTTATAGCGGTAAGGATTTAGGATTAACCTATACGCCAACAGCTGCTACATTTAAAATTTGGGCACCCACTGCAACAGCGGCTAAGTTAAATTTATACAAATCAGATTTAGGGGGTACTGCAACTCGTTCTATCGCGATGAATCAAGGAGTCAATGGTGTTTGGTATCTTACTGTACCAGAAAATCTTAAAAACAGCTACTATACATTTCAAGTAAATATTGGAAATACATGGAGTGAAGAAGTGGTAGACCCATACGCAAAAGCCTGTGGTACCAATGGTGTAAGGGCGCAAGTCATAGATTTAAAAGAAACCAATCCAGTAGGATGGGCCGGGGATAAATCGCCTAGTTTTTCAACGTCTAATAAACAAACAGATGCAGTGATTTATGAATTACACGTAAGAGACGCAAGTATTCATGCAAGTAGTGGTATAAAAAATAAAGGAAAATTTATAGGGCTGGCAGAACTCGGAACAAAAAATAGTGCTGGACAATTTACGGGGCTTTCACACATCAAAGAACTTGGTGTTACGCATATTCATCTCTTACCTTTTTACGATTATAACTCTGTCGATGAAACAAAATCTGCGGTGCAGTACAACTGGGGTTATGATCCTGTCAATTATAATATTCCAGAGGGGTCGTACAGTACTAATCCGGCCGATGGTAAAGTGCGTATCAAAGAATTAAAGGAACTCATTAAAACCATGCACAGTAATGGATTACGCATTATTATGGATGTCGTATACAATCATACCGCCCTGACAAAAAATTCGAATTTTAATATTTTGGTACCTGATTATTATTATCGAAAAAGAGCCGATGGAAGTTTTTCTGATGCCAGTAGTTGTGGTAATGAAACAGCTAGTGAAAAAGCCATGTTTCAAAAGTTTATGATTGAAAGCGTAGTTTACTGGGTAAACGAATACCATATTGATGGATTTCGTTTTGATTTAATGGGTATTCATGATATCCAAACCATGAATATGATTTCGGATACCCTGCGCAAGATTAAACCTTCCATTGTTTTATATGGTGAGGGTTGGACGTCTAGTAGTTCACCACTCCCTGATGAAAAAAGAGCGCTTAAAAAAAATGCAGCACAATTAAATGGTATTGCCGTGTTTAGTGATGACATGCGTGATGGTATTAAAGGAAGCGTTTTTAATATTGATGATAGAGGTTTTGCAACTGGTAAAATTGAAAATAGCGAGTCTGTTAAATTTGGCATCGTTGCTGCTGGCAAGCATCCGCAAATAAATTATAGCAAAGTCAATTACTCCAAAGAACCATATACAGCAGGCCCCGCAGGACTTATTAATTATGCAGATTGTCACGACAACAATATCTTATGGGATAAAATAGAACTCTCATTTAAAGACGCTTCTGCCACTGAACGTACTAAAATGCATGAATTAGCATATGCCATTGTATTAACAGCACAAGGTGCAAGTTTTTTACATGCAGGTACCGAATTTTTAAGAACAAAAAATGGAGTAGAAAATTCTTTTGATAAAGGCGACATGGTAAATGGTATTGATTGGGATTTAAAAACCAAAAACAATGCCAGCTATCAATTCATAAAAAGTCTGGTTCAAATAAGACGTGTGCATCCTGCATTTAGAATGCAAACTGCTGAGCAAATTGCTACTAATTTGAATTTTGAAAACAACCAACCTTCCGGAATCATTGCTTATACCCTTAACGGAGCGGCAGTAGGTGACACTTGGAAAAAAATATGGGTGGCTTATAACGGGTCACAAACCCCACAAACCTTAACGCTACCAAAAGGAACTTGGAAAGTAGGGCTTAGCAGTCTAGGATCTAATCAATTGGGCAATAATTTTACACTAGCCGGAAGTTCGGCAGTAATACTATATGGCCAATAAGAAGGAGTAATATATATTTGCACAAAATCAATCTAGATGATGACGATCGAAAACTTTAAAGAATTAGCACACGAAGAAAAATTAAATCAATTAAGACACAACGGTGAATTACTAGGTACCTACGAGCGCAGAAGTGCAGACGGTGACAGCAAAACCAGTGGCGATATTTTTGAATTAAACAACTTCTGGGTATTCTTAAGTGATGACGAACAAATGGTGATCCCATCTCGCAGAAATCCACTTTTCAAAGAAGAAGAAGAGGAAGAAGCAGAAGGTTAATTGCTTTATTCTATCACCATTTTTATGTAAGAGATACCTATTTAATTTTATTTAGGTAGCGCTCATTAAGCTTGTATTGGTATACCCTTTTATCCAAATCCGTTTTTTCACGTTCTACGAGTGTATCATTTGTAGACGCAAATACCATAAATTTTTTATTGATCATTTGAAGTGTATCGGATCGTAATTTATTTTGAATGGTAACTTCTTTGTTTTTAACGCCGAGCGCTCTATTAATTTGATCTATCGAAGTAGGTGCTCCTTGTTTCGAATATTCAACCAGAATATCAAGTACTGATTTTTCTGTTTCTGTTAAATTATCCGAAAACTCTACTTGCTTATTTACCTCAAACGATTTCTTATGTAATCCACTAGCAGCAATAGTTTGCTGCATTTTTTGCAAATTTTTATTTTTAAAAATTAGGGTTACAATAATGATAAATAATAAAACGATAGCACCACTAAATAGCATTTTAGAAATATCAATGGTATCACTAAAACTTGGTTTTATATTTTTATAGAGTGGTTTTGCTACTTCTGAAAATTTAGACATCGAAAGAGGAAGGCTCACCAAGGAATCTAGCTGTGGATTGTAAAAATGTAATTTTTCATCTTTATAAAAATACAATCCATTTTTACTAGCAATATAATTCATAATAGTACCGCCAATTTCATTTTCTATTTCATATAGCTTTTGGGTAACAGGGTTTATTAAGTACAAGTGGTTGTATGATTCAGTTAATATACCAAGTCCAGGTAGCACCATGCTATTGGTATTTAAAACGGTTTCCAAAAATATTTTGTCATTGAAAATTTTAGGGGCATCCCACCAATTATTGGTTTTCAAATCCAAACACTGCATGTAAATGGTGTCATTTTTAACATCGCTGGTACTTTTAATATAGGAATTAGGGTATGACTCATACGCCACATAAATAAGATCATTTACTTTGTCGGGGTAGACAAGAGCATTCATATGCTTAGCAAGTTGCACTTCTTTATTAATCGGTTCTCTAAACCATTCTTTGGATGTGGTATCAAAATACCTAAGGCCACTATTAAATTGCCAAAACCCCCAGCCGCCTAAATTGTATATTTTATTGTTTCGGATGTAGGAATAAGATCCGTAATTATAGCCTTCGTAACAGGTATTGTCTAACCTGTTTAAAGCAAGCGAACTATCTATTATAAATAATTTACCCGTTCCATTGATTTGCATGTATAACTGGCCATTATTGACAAAATAGTCGTGCCTAGAATCGGAACAGGTAATGCCTATTGGGGTAGGAACCAATTTGGTTTCTTTATTGAGTAATTGCAACTCAAAGGAACCCTTTTGTTTGGCTAAAAATTGAATTAGATTTTTTTGTGCAGGAACACGACTTGCAAAAAGTAAAATCAAGAGTAGGAATAATTGTCTCAAACGCATGAAACAAAGCTAGTCAATAGATTTAGATTAATAAA
>CAJBRT010000052.1 GCA_903958045.1 uncultured Bacteroidota bacterium
AATGATGGTGGAAGGTGAAGCAAAAGAATGTTCTGAAGCAGATTTAATTAAAGCCCTAGAAATTGCACACGATGCCATTCGCATTCAAATTAAAGCGCAAGCGGAATTAAGAGCTAAAAAAGGTGTTACAACTGTAAGAGATTACAAGAAGCCACCTCAATCAGAAGCTATTCAAGCTACAGTAAATGCTTTTGCTGCTAAGCGTGTGTATGAAATTTCACGCAAGGGTTCTTCTAAAAATGAGCGTAGCGATGCCTATAGCGCATTAAAGGATGAGGTAATTGCTAGCCTTGGCGAAGACGTTACCGATTTAGATAAAAAATTAGCTAAAAAATATTACGAAGACCTTAAGTGGGAAGTTGTACGTAACATGATGGTTGATGAGCGTATCCGTTTAGACGGTCGTGCACTTGATCAAGTTCGTCCACTAGCCATGGAAGTAGAACCACTTCCTACGCCACACGGTTCGGCATTATTTACAAGAGGTGAAACACAATCTTTAACAACTGTAACATTTGGTACCAAACTAGATGAGTTGTTACAAGAGAGTGCTGCAAAATCGGAGTACACACCATTTATTTTACATTATAATTTCCCTCCATTTAGTACAGGTGAAGTTAAAATGATGCGTGGTGTTGGACGTAGAGAAGTAGGACATGGTAACCTTGCTATGCGTTCTTTAAAGCAAATGATGCCTAAAGAAGATTACGCATACACGGTTCGTGTAGTGAGTGATATTTTAGAAAGTAACGGTTCGTCATCAATGGCAACTGTTTGTGCGGGTTCATTGGCGCTTATGGATGCGGGTGTTCCTGTTCCTAAGCACGTGAGTGGTGTTGCAATGGGTTTAATTTCTAGAGAAGATGGCAAATACGCCATCCTAACAGATATCTTAGGTGATGAAGATCATTTAGGTGATATGGACTTTAAAGTTACAGGTACCCGTGATGGTATTTGTGGCGTGCAAATGGATATTAAAGTAGATGGTTTAAGTATGGACATTATGCGTGAAGCTTTGGCTCAAGCGCGTACAGGTCGTTTACATATCTTAGATGCGATGTACGAGTGTATGCCAGCGCACAGACCAGAAGTGAAGCCACATGCGCCTCGTATGGTTAAACTAGTAATCGATAAAGAATTTATCGGTGCTGTAATCGGACCAGGTGGTAAAGTGATTCAAGAAATTCAGCGTGAAACAGGTACAACAATCAATATTGAAGAAGTTGGTAATACCGGTCATGTAAGCATTTTCTGTTCTGAAAAAGCAGGTCTAGAAAAAGCATTAGCATGGGTAAAAGGTATCACTGCTGTTCCGGAAGTAGGTGATGTGTATGAAGGTCCTGTTAAAGGCATTAAAGAGTTTGGTGCATTTATCGAATTCATGCCTGGTAAACAAGGTTTATTGCATATCTCTGAAATTAGCTGGTCGCGCCTAGAAACCATGGATGGCATCTTCAATGAAGGTGACATGGTGAAAGTTAAGTTGGTTGGCTTAGATCCTAAAACGGGTAAATTTAAGTTAAGCCACAAAGCCTTAATACCAAGACCAGGAGCTGAATAAGCTGTTGGTATGTACAATAATAGATTCAAAGGCCCGTTTAAAAAACGGGCCTTTTTGATTTTTTAAGGCCTTCCTAAATAAGAACATAATATGAGTACAACCATACAGGTTTCTATCGAAGTTGCTGATGAAGCCGTTAAGGATATGAGGATTGCTGAGCTAGCGGATTTGGGTTTTGATGGGTTTGAAGAAACCGAAACAGGCCTTTTTAGCTATATAGATTCGGCTAAGTTTGATGCGGAGGTAACGGCTGGGTTAGCGGATTTGGTAAGTAGGCAT
>CAJBRT010000053.1 GCA_903958045.1 uncultured Bacteroidota bacterium
CTTCATTACATTAAATAATTTTTAAATATTTTTTTATGAATAGACGTAATGTTATTATTGCTATCATTTCGATTTTCGTTTTTTATTCAATTTATAAGATGATCGCTCCTGATTGTAAATGGTGTGGAGGTAATGGAATGATTACTGTTGATGGCTACGAGCTACAATGTAGGGACTGTAATGGTACTGGTAAAAAACAATAAATGAAGGTTTATGTGGGAATAAAAAAAGCCGCAATAAAATTGCGGCTTTTTAAGTTGGTTGCCCGACCTGGATTCGAACCAAGACAAACTGCACCAAAAACAGTCGTACTACCATTATACTATCAGGCAATCCGGTCATTCATTTCTGAATGGGCTGCAAAAATAGGGTGCAACTTAAAATTTTCCAAATAATTTAGACTCGATTTTCACTAAAACCCTCAAAATCAGACTATAATTTAGCGTCGGACTCCTAATTGACACTCACTTTGTTCAAATGTTTTATATTTAAAGGACAAAATACTAAACCCATGCAAAAATTACTCTTGTTATCCGTTTTTATAGGCTGCTTGTTTTTACTCTCTTTTAGAGATGATAAAAAGAAAAAGATTGTTTTTTTTGGTGACTCTATCACAGAGGCAGGCGCTAAGCCAGGTGGTTATATTAAAATGATGGAGCAGATGCTTGTAAATGCAGGTAAGGCACAAAAATATGATTTAGTAGGCGCAGGAATAGGGGGTAATAAAGTATATGATTTATACTTACGCATGGAGAGCGATGTGCTTGCCAAAAATCCGGACATCGTTGTTATTTATATTGGCGTAAATGATGTGTGGCATAAGGCGTCTTCGGGTACTGGTACCGATTACTGGAAGTTTGGTCCTTTTTACGAGGCCGTTGTTAAAAAAATTCAGGCTACTGGTGCCAAAGTGGTAGTATGTACTCCTGGTGTTATTGGTGAAAGAACAGACAACAGCAATCAGCTAGATGGGGATCTAAATTTATATAGTAAATGGATTCGTGATTTTAGTGCTAAAAATAATTTACCACTTGTGGATGTACGCAAAGTATTTATGGATTACAATACGGCAAATAACCCTTCCAATCAGGAGTCTAAAATTTTAACTACCGACCGTGTGCATTTAAACGAAAAGGGAAATGCAGTGTTAGCGGAAGCGATGTGGAATGTGTTAGCACCTATGTAATAACTACATTTATTCGGCCATCACCAAGTAGTAATTTTTTTTGCCTTTTTGAAGCAGTAAATACTTGCTTTGTAAAAGGTCATGTGTATCAATACTTGTTTTTTCTAGTGCTATTTTTGATTTATTAAGTCCAATACCACCAGCCTGCCACATTTTTTTGGCTTCTCCTTTGCTAGGGAAAATATTGGTTTCTACTAGTAAGTCTATAAGGTCGTAACCGTTAGTTAGTGCAGCTTTGCTAATTTTAGCAGTGGGCACACCTTCCATCACTTGTAAAAGTTCGTTTTCATTTAAACTTTGTAATACCTCTGTAGTAGCGTTACCAAATAAAATCTCAGATGCTTTTACGGCAAAGTCTAAATCTGCGGCGCTATGTACCCAAGTAGTTAAGCACTCTGCTAATTTTTTTTGAAGGAGTCTTAGATGTGGTGCCGCTTCGTGCTCAGTAAGTAATGCTTCAATTTGTGCAACTGGCAAAAGTGTAAATATTTTGATCCAACCTTTTGCGTCATCATCAGAAGCATTGAGCCAAAACTGATAGAACTGATAGGGACTCGTTTTTTTAGGATCTAACCAAATGTTTCCTTTTTCAGTTTTACCAAATTTTCCACCGTCTGCTTTTTTGATAAGTGGGCAGGTAAATGCAAAAGCTTCACCACCTGTTTTACGTCTAATGAGTTCGGTACCTGTGGTGATATTGCCCCACTGATCACTGCCGCCCATTTGAAGTTTACAATTTTTGTTTTGGTACAACCAATAAAAATCATAACCCTGAATAAGTTGGTAGGTGAATTCGGTAAAGCTCATACCGGTATCGCCTTCTAATCTCTTTTTCACACTGTCTTTGGCCATCATGTAATTGACAGTGATATGTTTACCTGCGTCTCTGATAAAAGAAAGAAAATTGATTTCTTTAAACCAGTCATAGTTGTTCACCATAACGGCTGCATTTTTTTTAGCAGCATCAAAGTCTAAAAATTTTTCTAATTGTTTACGAACGCCTTCTTGGTTATGGAGTAAAATGTCTTCTGATAATAAATTGCGCTCTTCACTTTTGCCCGAAGGATCACCCACCATACCGGTAGCGCCCCCAACAAGTGCATAGGGCTTATGTCCTGCATTTTGTAAATGAACCAGAAGTAAAATAGGCACGAGGCTTCCAATATGTAAACTATCGGAGGTAGGGTCAAATCCAATATAGCCAGACACCATTTCTTTGGCCAGTAATTCTTCTGTTCCTGGCATCATGTCCTGAATCATGCCTCTCCAACGTAGTTCTTCTATCAAAGTCATAGGGGTGTGCTTATTTGTTGCAAAAGTAAGGAATAGTTAGTAGGCGTATTACGGGTCCAAGCCGTTATTTTTGCAGTATGAAAAAAGTAGGAGATGGCACCCGGGTATTAAACTTTTTAGTGGATACACTTCTTTATTGGGTTCTTGCGATACTGCTCTACAAATGGTGGAACTTTCATGTTTTGTACTGGGGCTATATGCACTTAAATTTTGGGTGGTTTTTCTTTGGATCCCTCTTTATCTACTATTTTATTTTTGAACTACTATTTACCAAAACGCCTGCCAAATGGATTACGGGTTGTAGGGTGGTTTCAGGTAAAAGTACCCTAGGTAACACGCTAAAAGCGAGTGCAGGGCAAATATTGATAAGGTCACTAGCGAGGCTTATACTTATTGATCCATTTTTTATTCCGTTTCTAGGAACCACATTGCATGATTATTTGAGTGGAACTATGGTGGTAGAGTCGTAATTTCGCAGCCTACTTATGGCAAAGATTGGCATTAATATCGCAACTGGTAGCCTTCAAAAGGCTGAAATGATTGTGGGAATAGATTTAGGAACTACCAATAGTTTGGTGGCCATTATCCATCCTGAAACAAAGCAACCCGTTGCTTTAAAAGAGCATGATAGTTCTAGTTTAGTACCTAGTGTGGTACACTTCGACGTTTTTGGGAACCCAGAAGTAGGACAGGGGGCTAAGCGTTTTTTAGAAACAGACCCAGCTAATACCATTTTTAGCGCCAAACGCCTCATGGGCAAAAGCTACAAAGATGTGAGCCAAAGTGCTGGTTATTTCACCTACAAAGTAATTGATGACAATACCGATGCGCTTGTAAAAGTGCAGGTAGGTTCCAGCTTTTATTCTCCCACCGATTTATCTTCTTTTATACTAGCAGAGCTTAAAAAGCGTGCCGAACATATTTTAAAAACGCCCGTTACCAAAGCCGTTATTACGGTGCCTGCTTATTTTAATGATGCACAGCGTCAGGCCACCCGCGATGCTGGTAAATTAGCCGGACTGGATGTGCTCCGTATTGTAAATGAGCCAACGGCTGCTAGTTTAGCCTATGGCCTAGGCCTTCAAAAAGATATTGAAACAACCATTGCGGTATACGATTTAGGAGGTGGAACTTTTGATATTTCAATCCTTAAAATAACAGACGGGGTATTTGATGTGCTCTCTACCAATGGAGATACCTACTTGGGTGGAGATGATATTGACCGTGCTATTATTGATTACTGGTTAGCACAAAAATCAATTGATATTAAAGTTTTGCAAACTAATCCTAACTTATTACAAACCATACGTTTAAGTGCAGAAGAAGCTAAAAAAACTTTAAGCAGTTCAGATCAATTTGAAACAACCATTGATGGTCAAGTATACCAGATTACAAAGCCCGTTTTTGAATCTTTAATTGAGTCAATTATCAGTAAAACCATTGCGTGTTGTCAAAATGCCCTAACCGATGCCAAGCTAAGTACTGGTCAGATAGACTCCATTGTGATGGTTGGCGGTAGTACCCGTATTCCAGCAGTGAAGGCAGCGGTGGCTTCCTTTTTTGGAAAACCTGTCAATGACAGTATCAATCCGGATGAAGTGGTTGCACTAGGTGCGGCAGTTCAAGCCGATATTTTAGCTGGCAATAACAAAGACTTTTTATTACTCGATATCACCCCTTTAAGCCTTGGTATTGAAACCATGGGCGGCCTTATGGAAGTGCTCGTGCCCCGTAATTCAAAAGTGCCCACGCAAGTTGGAAGACAATATACAACGCACGTAGATGGGCAGTCTAGTATGCGCATTTCGGTGTATCAGGGAGAGCGTGATTTGGTTAAAGACAACCGCAAACTAGCCGAGTTTAACCTGACGGGTATACCAGGTATGCCGGCTGGACTACCTAAAGTAGAGATTCAATTTTTATTGAATGCAGATGGCATATTAGTAGTGAAAGCCAAAGAGTTACGAAGTGGTGTTGAACAAATTATTGAAGTAAAACCAGCTCTAGATTTAACGGATGATCAGGTAGAAAAGATGCTGCAAGATAGTATTGAAAATGCGGCTGCCGATATGGTACTAAGGGCTCTTGTAGAAGCCAGAACAGAGGGGGAGCAGCTCCTTGCCGTTACCGAAAAGTTTTTGGTCAAGCACCAATCTTTATTAACCCCCGAAGAAGTGACCCAAACCGCGCTTGCGTTGCAAGCGCTACAACTGGCTATCACCATGGAGGACAAGAACCTGATTCAAGCTAAAATAGAAGCCCTCAACGAAACCACCAGGCCATTTGCTGAGCGTGCCATGGATGAAGCGGTAAAGGGTGCCTTAAAAGGCAAGTCCATCTAATTTTCAGATTTGATTTGTTATTTGAAAATTATTTTTTGGAACCGTTTGTTAATTAATAATCATCCCTTATCTTTGCAGTCCTAAAAATCACCTAAGGAGGTATCATAGTATGTTAATTATCGACTCAAAAGATTGCGAAAACATCGACAAAGCGCTTAAGAAGTACAAAAAGAAGTTTGAAAAAAGCAAAACGCTTTTACAATTAAGAGAGCGTCAAGCTTTCACAAAGCCTTCTGTTGTGCGTCGTGGACAAGTGTTAAAAGCAATCTACAAGCAACAAATAGCTAGCGGAAAAATCGAAGGGTAATTACTCTTTATTTCCTAAATCATAGTAAGTAGCCTTAAGTATCTTAACTTAGGCTACTTTTTTTATGCCCAAACCTTTGGTTCATGACTGATGCATACGCGACCATATTGCAACCTTTCTTAGACCATCTCAAATTTGAGAAGCGTTATGCCCAGCATACGATTATTGCCTACCAGAACGATCTCGGCCAATTTTTTGCCTACCTCGCTAGTCAATTTGATGCGCCACCGCTAGAAACTATAACCCCAATGTATATCAGGTCTTGGCTCGCCGAAATGAAAGAGGAGGGGTTAACGGCCAAAAGTTTAAACCGCAAAATTTCAGCCCTCAAATCGTTTTTCAAATACCAACTAAAAACAGGGTTGTTAGCTACCAGTCCTATGGCTACCATTGTTACGCCCAAAGTGCGTAAAAGGCTACCTGCTTTTGTTGCAGAACTTGATATGGAAACCTTGTTTGCGCATATCGAATTTCCAGACAATTGGAAGGGTAAAACGGAGCGGTTGGTTCTACAATTATTTTATAGCACGGGAATGCGTTTATCTGAGTTGGTGCATTTAAAAGCGTCGCAACTTGATCCATCGTTAAAGCAATTAAAAGTAGTGGGAAAAGGGAATAAAGAACGGCTGCTTCCACTAGGTCCAGACCTTTTGCAACAACTGCATGATTATTGTGCAAATCGTCCCACAAAACTACCCGGCATTGACAACTTGTTCACCGCTGAAAATGGGAAGGCGTTGCAGCCCCGCATGGTGTATAGTTTTGTAAAGCATTATTTAAGTTTGGTAACTACGTTACAACAAAAAAGCCCGCATATTTTAAGGCATAGTTTTGCAACGCATTTAATGAACAATGGCGCCGATCTCAATGCAGTAAAGGAACTCCTGGGTCATAGCAGTCTTGCTGCCACGCAGGTGTACACGCACAACACCATCGAAAAATTAAAAGAGGTTTTTAAAAAGGCACACCCCAAAGCCTAAACCACTCATACCTCAATGCCCATGCGGTTGGCATGCCTTTTTGTATGTGCGCAGACCAGCAAATTCCGTGCCGTTACCGTTTAAATATTTAACTTTTTTTTGTGTTTATTAAGTAGTAGATTGTAGGATACTACCATTTGTTCTTTTCAATTATTTTAATCACCATTTAAAGAGTTGTTGTATGAACGTTATTATTCAAACCGTGCATTTTGTTGCAGACGAAAAATTAACCCATTGGGTAACACAAAAAACAAAAAAACTCAACCACTTTCATGACGGCATTACCAAAATAGAAATCTTCTTAAAACTCGACAATGTGGTGCACCAGATCAAAGACAAGGTCGTCGAAATATGTGTACACGTCCCCAAACACGATTTTTTTGTAAAGGATACAGCTAAAACCTTTGAAGCAGCATTTGATGGCGCCTTTGATGCTATGGTTGCGCAAATCAAAAAACACAAAGAAAAACTAGCGGCGTGATGCTTGTGTAATTACTGCGCAACTTCTGCGGAATATTTGCGGAATATTTGCGGATTAATTGCGGATTAATTGCGGAGTAGTTGCAGCCTGCCAAATACCCTATTGGATATAGAAGTACCAGCCTCCCTAACGGGAGGCCTTTTTTTGCCCTTTTGTGAAGACTTTTGGGACCCATTTGAGCGCACTAGCCACAACACCTCAAAAAACAATTAAAAACTCTTAGAAAATTTATGGTCCAAAATTTTGCCGAATAAAGTTTTCCATTACCTTTGCCGTCCCTAAAAAGAGGTTGTTCTTTTTTTATAGAAGTATAATGCCGGAGTAGCTCAGTTGGTAGAGCAACTGATTTGTAATCAGTAGGTCGCGGGTTCGAGTCCCATCTTCGGCTCTATTTTTTTAAGTCAAATACTTCTGAAGGGCAGATGGCCGAGTGGTTAAAGGCGACAGACTGTAAATCTGTTCTCTCACGAGTACGTAGGTTCGAACCCTACTCTGCCCACTTAGTTCTTTAAAATAACTGATTACACAGCAAACGCTTTGTAATACAAGCGGAAGTAGCTCAATTGGTAGAGCGATAGCCTTCCAAGCTATAGGTTGCGGGTTCGACCCTCGTCTTCCGCTCCATGTTTGTTTGGAGCTACCAGGCTTTAAACGAGGTTAAGCCGTTGTAGCTCAGGGGTAGAGCACTTCCTTGGTAGGGAAGAGGTCGTGAGTTCGATTCTCACTAACGGCTCTAAACTTAACTACAACGCATATTATTCGTTGAAAGCGCAAAAAATTACTTAATTTAGCGCGCTGATATTAATAAAGGATTAAAAAAGAACACCAAAAAAGCAATTTTTCCGAAAGGAATAATTCGAAATAAATAAAGCCCAAAAGGCAAATTTTTTTAAAACACAAATAAAACCGATAAAAATGTCTAAAGAGACCTTTAAGAGGGAAAAACCTCACGTAAACGTTGGTACCATTGGTCACGTTGACCACGGTAAAACCACCTTAACTGCTGCCATCACATCGCTTTTGGCTAAAAAGGGCATGGGTAACGTCGCAAAAAAATATGATGAAATCGATGGTGCTCCGGAAGAAAGAGAGCGTGGTATTACCATTAATACTGCCCACGTAGAATATCAAACCGATAATCGTCACTATGCGCACGTAGACTGTCCAGGTCACGCTGACTATGTTAAGAATATGATCACAGGTGCTGCACAAATGGATGGTGCCATCCTAGTAGTTGCTGCAACTGATGGTCCGATGCCACAAACCAAAGAGCACATCCTTTTGGCTCGTCAGGTA
>CAJBRT010000054.1 GCA_903958045.1 uncultured Bacteroidota bacterium
CGCAAGGTGGACAACAACTTGTATGCCGTCGGCATGATCACGCCCTTCAATGAAGTAGCGCCCGGCCAAACCAAAACTTGTAAAATCTTAACCTTTCGCAAACATTTCTGGCAACAGTTTGTTTAACAACTATAAAGCATCGAATTATGAAAATTGCACAAAAAATCGCCTTTTTTGTCCTTCTATTTGGCCCTCTTTTTGTTTTGGGTCAAACCACTGGAAAACTAAGTGGAACTATTTACAATAAAAAAACACAGCAGCGGGTAACTGGTTTAACGGTTCAGGTGATACCTGGTAATAGTAAAACGGTATCAGATAGCCTTGGAAATTTTAGATTCTCCCAGCTAAAACCGGGTGCCTATACTATCGAAGTTTCTGGTGTTGGGTTCAAAACAAAACAGCTTAATAATATCCCTGTTACTACTGGTAATGAAAATAATATTCAAATAGAAATTGAAGAGCTCGTTAATCAATTATCAAGTGTAACTGTGACCAGCAGGCGCAGTTCTGCAAAAGCGGCAACACTTGAAAGTCCATTAAGTATTCAGCGATTAACCACAGAAGATATAAAAAACAACCCTGGTGGTTTTTTTGATATTAGTAGAGTGATACAATCACTTCCTGGTGTTGGAGGAGGTGCCGCTGGTGGAACATTTAGAAATGATATTATTATTAGAGGTGGTGCCCCTAGTGAAAATGTATTTTATTTAGATGGTATAGAAATTCCAATCATCAATCACTTTGGTACGCAGGGTAGTGGTGGCGGACCAGCAGGAATTTTAAATGTTCTTTTAATTGAAGATGTAAGATTAAGTACGTCTGCCTTTGATGCTAAATATGACAACGCACTTAGTAGTGTATTTCAGTTCAAGCAAAAAAACGGTAATCCCAATAAATTTCAGGGCAATATCAGACTGAGTTTAACAGAAAGTGTGCTCACATTAGATGGCCCTATGTCTAAAAAAACAACGTTTGTAGCGTCTGCTCGTAAAAGTAGTTTAGGGATCTTGGCCAATTTACTCAATTGGTCTTTTTTACCTAACTATTCTGATTTTCAGTTTAAAACCACTACGCGTATCAACGATAAAACTACATTGACGTTTTTAGGTGTTGGTGCTATTGATAGGTTTAAATTTATTACCCCTGATAGTTTAACTGCCGAAAATCAGTATGTATTAGGCAATAGTCCAACCATTGATCAAAATAGTTATACCCTTGGCGCGACCATTAAAAAAATTATACCAAAAGGTTTTTGGAATTTAAGCGTTAGCCGTAATTTTTTAGATAACCAGGCCAACAAATTTGAAGACAACAAAAATCCTATTGAGCAACAGCGCACATTAAAAATAAAAAGTATTGAAGCGGAAAGTAAAATTAGATGGGATGTTACAAAAAACTATGAAAACGTTACCTTGAGTTATGGTTTAACGGGTCAATTAATTCGTTTCGATAATATTTTTTATCAAGTATTAAGGAGGGCTATAAGTCCTTCGATGCCTGCACTTACTATCAATAGCAATACCAATACCAACTTTTTTAGGTATGGTGGATTTGCGCAAATTGGTACACGTGTATTAAATGATAAACTTTCGCTTAGTGGTGGCCTTCGCATGGATGCAAACAGTTTAAGCAATAGTGAATCCAATCCATTAAAACAATTGAGTCCAAGATTAAGTGCTAGTTTGGCCATTTCGGATGTGCTCCGCTTAAATGCTAGTTATGGTATTTATTACCGCCTGCCTACCTACACACAACTAAATTTTAGCAACATCAGTACGGGCGAAAAAACAAATCCGGGTCACTACATTCAGGCTACGCATTATGTGGCAGGACTTGAATATTTACCTAAAAATACCACAAGAATTACTGTGGAAGGTTTTTATAAAGACTATGGCAATTATCCTGTAAGTATCAACGACGGCATTAGTATTGCAAACAAAGGATTAGAGTTTGGAGCAATTGGCAACGAACCTATTGCGCAAATTGGAAAAGGTCGTGCTTATGGTTTTGAACTATTTGCACAACAAAAATTAACCAAAAACTTTTTTGGTGTGTTTAGTTATACATTTTACAGAAGTGAGTTTACAGGACTTGATAACAAATTTGTACCAGCAAGTTGGGACAACCGCCAACTAATTAGTATGACTGCTGGATATAAGCTTCCAAAAAACTGGGAGATTGGTTTAAAATATAGATACCAAGGTGCCGCGCCATACACGCCTTATGATGAGCCTACTAGTAGAGCAAACTATTTGACAATTGGTTCGGGTGTTTTTGATTTTTCACAAATCAACTCTATGCGACTTTCTGCATTTAATGCTGCTGATATAAGAATTGATAAAAAATGGAATTTCAAAAAAACAACACTTGATTTTTACATCGATATCACCAATTTTTATGGTTCAGAAGCCAAAGAAGCAGACTTGTATACCTTTAAAAGAAACGAAGCCAATACGGCTTTTGTAACTTCTGATGGAAAACCATTAATGCTAGATGGTAGCAATGCCATACCGGTTTATTTGAAAAATTCTCAATCCACTATACTGCCAAGTATTGGACTTATTATTGAATTTTAAAATTCTAATTTCCAGAGTTGATCGTAGTAATCGATACCTGGGGTAGAAGAACCTACTACATATAATTCGGACCCTGCTGTTATTAAAATGGCAGGGCCTATTTTTTTATCTAACACGCCAATGTACCATTTGTCATTGAGCGAATCGTAAATATCAAATCTAGTTTTATCATCACCGCCATCTGGAAAGAAAACTACATAGTTGCCAAGTTTTCCCATACTATTGGTACTAAAAGATCCAGGCTGAAACAAGCAGTGAAAAGTTGTCCCTTTTCCGCCCAGTAAATCAAGCATTTCTATTTCGTTGGTAATGCCTTTATCGGTGATGCCTCCTGCCCAAAGTGCTTTACCCCTTAAACCAATAGAGGCGAGTGCGTATTTTGCTTTACTCATACTCGATACGCTCCAACTATTTGTTTTTGGATCATAAATATCAATATTGTTAAATGGTGTTCCACCTATATTGCTGGTTGCGCCGCCAGACAAATAAATACTCCCTCCAACGCTTGTTGCAGCAATGCTCACCCTAGGTTGACTTAAAGTTTTACTAGTCCACTTTTCTGATAAATAATCATAGATATAAACAGCGGTTCCGCCAGCAAATAAAATTTTATTGCCCTGCGCTATTGCGGTGTACTGTCCAGCTTTTGGTAATTCTGTGCTACTCCATTTTTGCTCTACCATATCATATATATCCACCCGTGTAGTGGGTGAGGCATTTCCTTGAAGTGCTGTGCCCCCTCCAAAAAATATTTTATTACCTGCAACAGCTGTTGCAACACCCCATTTTTTTTGACTAAGCTCGGTGGTAGACCATTCTTTTGTAAGGACATCATACATGTCTACTCTGGATGTAAAATTAGGCCCTGGGCCAGCAGGCGGATATCTTCCCCCCGCTAAAAATATTTTATTTCCTAAAAAAGCAACCCCAGATACTTTTCGTTTTTCAGAAAGTGATCCAACAGGTGTTAACCTGGCCCCAATGAGTTGCCTATTGGTGGCAATAATGTTGATTTGGGTGGTATCTTTTTTTACATTCCCATCATTATCAGTAACACTGAGTTCAAACATATATTTTCCGGCTAGCAGCCCAGTAACAGATGCTTGTGCTTTGCTTGGATTTGTAATTACAATCGGTGCATTGAGCGGAAAAATTATTTGCCAATTGTATTTTGTGATGGCGCCGTCCGGATCATAGGATTCTGAACCCGTTAACGGAATGATGACCGGACTCGTACTGCAATTTGATAAATCGTAAGGGATATTTTGATCGGTGCCTGCATTTGCAACAGGCGGAACACCTGGCGCTTCATTTACCTGCACTGCAATAGTGTCTCTATCTATTAGCCCGGTAGCATCTGTAACTCTCAGTTCAAATAAATGAACCCCCGCAGTTAATTTGGAAACATCTGTTATGGCGTTAGCTGGCGAAGTGTAGGTTACAGTGCCTGTGCCTTTAATTCTAGTCCACAAATAATCACTGATGTCATTGTCAGGATCCGAAGAAGCGCTGCCATCAAGTGTAACATTGTTGTTAGGTAGTTGAATGGTTTGATCGGGTCCAGCTTCGGCAACAGGAGGTCTCGCTATTTTTGTTTTATCGACATAAATAGTGAGGGTATCTTTTGCGGTTAGTTTAAAATTATTGGTAACCGTTAATTCAAAAACATAAGTGCCTTCTGTTAATTTTTTAATCCAGGTTGTTTTTGAGCCAGCTGCTACAATATTACAAGATGCTGGACCACTTAATTTTACCCAACCATAATTGGTAATGGATCCATTGTTGTCGTATGATTTATCCCCGTTAACAAGGGCAGAATCTTTGGGTAATACAATGGATTGATCTTTGCCCGCATCTGCTACTGGCGCTGTTTTAATACCTCCCTGGTCTTCGTAAGAAAAGTCTTTTGCGCAGCTGTTTGCAATGAGCCAGCATAAGCACACCCAAAAATAAAGTATCGAAGCTGGCTTCTTCATTGATTTAAAGGTAATAAAATCCTCAGATTATATTAAATTGCTTCAAATACTAGCTATGCGTACACTTTTATGTATTCTAATGACTGTTTGTTCTAGCACATTGTTTGCGCAACAAACATCGGTTTCTAATAAAACGAACACTGGAAAATATGTTTTGGTAATTCATGGCGGTGCTGGTACACTCAATAAAAGCCAGTTTACACCGGCACTTGAAGCAAAATATAAAAGCGGACTAGATAGTGCGCTGCTAGTGGGTAATGCAATTTTGGAAAAAGGCGGAACCGCGCTAGACGCAGTTGAAGCCACTGTGAAAGTACTTGAAAACAATCCACTTTTTAATGCAGGTAAAGGTGCTGTATTTACTAGCGAAGGTGTTAATGAATTAGACGCAGCCATTATGGATGGGAAAACATTAGCAGCAGGTTCTATTGCGGGTGTAAGAACCATCAAAAATCCAATTACTGCTGCAAGAGCTGTAATGGAAAAATCGGAACATGTTTTGTTAAGCGGTAGGGGTGCAGAAGTATTTGCTGCTGCGCAAGGAATTGAAATAGTAGACCCTTCATATTTTTATACACCAGAAAGATGGAAAGGATTGCAGCGCGCAAAACAAAGAGATTCAATTGATCAATTAAAAAAGGCTGGTCAAACCGCTTACGCTACTGAGTTTGACGAGCAGCGCCGAAAAGATAAATATGGAACGGTTGGCGCGGTTGCACTTGATACCCATGGTAATTTAGCTGCTGCTACAAGCACCGGCGGTATGACCAATAAAAAGTGGGGTAGAATTGGAGATGCGCCCATTATTGGAAGCGGCACTTATGCTAACAATAATACGGTAGCAATTAGTTGCACGGGTTGGGGTGAATATTTTTTACGACTTGTAATGGCAAAAAGTATTAGTGACCGTATGGAATTTGGTGGACAGAGTTTAGCACTAGCTTCTGAAACCCTTGTTATGAAAGAACTTCCGGCACTTGGGGGTGATGGTGGACTTATCGCCGTAGATAAAAATGGAAACATTGCACTTCCTTTTTGTACCGAAGGCATGTATAGAGGCTTTATCAAAAAAGAAAAGCAGGGAGCTGCAGTTGTAAAAGATATTTTAATTTTCAAATGATATTTCCTGTAAAAGTTCCGTACACCGTTGGACCTGATATTGTAAAATATGAAGGGCCTGCATTTAATGCGCATCCAAATCCTGCCTATTTATTAGAAAAAAAGAAAGAGCTTGAGGTAAATGAGCATCAAATTTGCGGAAGTATCAGTACTGATTATTTACATCACTTGAATGCTTTTTGCGGTTTTGATATAAACACCACGCTGCCAGAAATTTGCACTCAGTTAGAAGAAGATGTAGCGGTTTTAAAAGATGGTTATTTGCAATCTATTGGATTTTGTTTTCCGAGTGGATTTTATCCAACACAAAAACTAGGGCTTTCTTTTTTTGAAATGCACATACCCGTAGGAGATGGCGAAACTTTACGAAGGTCTAGTGAAAAAGTGTCGGCACTTATTTCTAAAAAAGATGCCATGTTTAGAAGGCATGTTTGGACATTAACATCGCTGCCTTCTTTGAGTCAATTGCCCAGCTATACAAAGCCGGTACCACAAACGATTGATGATCTATATTTTAGAACCGAAACCCAAACAACAGTGGGTATAGACGGCAGTATTTGTTTGTTTTTTGTAAAAGTTGACATGCATCCGTTGCAGCAGGTATGGGATGATTCGGTAAAGCGTCAAATGGTTGTGGAGAGTATAAATTCAATGTCTGATGCTGTGATTGCGTATAAAAATTTAGCGGAGATCAAGAGTATTGTAAACGCATAAGAGAAAGGATCAGTGATTCGTAACTCGTTGAAATTTAGGGGCTATTCTAACTTTTTTTATGGCACCTATCTATTGTTAAGTTTTGTTATATCATGACAGGCGCGTAGTTTACTAAATATTTAGTTCATTGGTTTATTTAATTGACTTTGCATTGAGAATTGATTAAATTTGTAATACATCTTTTTATTGTATTTTAATTATAATTGATATTTATGCTTTTCAAGTCTAAATTAATTGTTTTACTCTCCTTTTTATTGAGTATTTATCAGGTAAATTTATATGCGCAAAATAAAGTAGTGGTAACCTTAAAAGGGTTAAAATCTGGTGATACGGCCCTACTTCGTATTCAAAAAAGTAGCGAAGAATTTAAATTCAAATTTGTAGGCGGTACTGGTTCTGATATCATTCACACATTTGATACGTTGTCTAATGGTAAATGGGCATTATCGGTTGATGCAAAAACTTATATATTTCCTACGGCAGCAACAATAGAACTTAAAGACAATTCTTTTGCAAGTACTGTTCAAATTACAAAAGCCCCTATCGATAGTAATTTCAATTACCAATGGCAGGACGATAGTAGTTTTGTAGGTCATGCGCAACAAGCCTATATAAATGATAAAGTTGAAATTGTTGTGCTTGGCAAAGCTGAAAAAGTGCCAGATGATTTTAATAGTATTCAGTTATTATATACTTATGGTTTTTTACTTAATGATTCACTTACTAAGTGGACTTCTGAAGAAGCTTATAGACTTAGTCAAACCATAGCTAAGCTTAATTTTAGAAAATTTGGTGAAAAAGATTCTGTATTTGTGAAGGCTAAATTTTTTATTACGGATCAATTTATTTCAAGAGATATAGATATTAGAACTGTTAATGGTGTTGACATTGTCACTATTTCCAGAGCAGCATTTACGTATGCTTCTCCATTGGTTGTGACATTAGATGGAGTTAAAGGTAGATTTTTTTCCAAACGACTTTTTGGGGCATGCGTTTACTACTATACTGACAAAGGAGTAGATGCTGGGAGAATAAATGAGGTAGCTAAAAGTAGATACGGCCTAGAATTTTTACCGCCAAATGATTTGATTACGACTCTAATGGGCGAAGATAAATCTAACTTTCAGGAATTTACGAGTGATGAAAAAATTATCATTTTATCTATGCTTGAAGAATTCCCGGATGCAATGCAAAGACAAAGTGGTCTTAAATACTTAATTAGAAGAATTAATGGCCAAGTAGATTATCGTTTACCAACCGCCTCGGCAATTGCATTTACTGGTATTAACACCATAGAATTTATGGAAATGGCATTTAATGGTCAGGATGTAAAATTTATGCAAAGACTCGTTCTTCATGAAAAGGCCCACTTTTTATGGGAATATACTTTTGATGCTGTTACGAAGAGCGACTGGGCATCACTAGGTGGTTGGTATCTAGATCCTACCGCTCAATCAGGTTGGTCTACCAATAATACTACCGAATTTGTTTCTGCCTATGCGCACTTAAAAAATCCAAACGAGGATATGGCTGAATCCATTGCATTTTATATTACAAACCCTGACGCATTACGAAGCAGATCTTTGAAAAAATTTGAATTTGTGCGAGATAGAATTATGCAAGGTTCAAGGTATATATCTGTAATTAGACCAGATTTAACTTTCCAGGTATATAATTTATATCCTGACTTCAATTATCCGGGGAAAATTAAGCGTACAAAGCTTGAAGTTACTGGGAAGGATTCATTAGATAAAAAAATAAGGTTAGAAATTGAATTAAATATCGAAAATTCAAAATTAGATGGTGCAAAACATGCAGCAACCACATTTTATAGTTCGGTTGGAACATTTATTGGAATGCGTTTAGATGCAACAAATGATAAAGGTAATATTCTAGTAGGTGAAATACCGCTTTCAAAATTTGCCAAGAGCGGTTATTGGATTATTAATCAGATTGCTGTTTATGATGCTGTTGGTAATGCAAGATTTGAAAAAAATTCAACTTTTGGTATAAAATGTTTTGTCAATAATCCCTTAGAAGATGTTACTCCGCCTTTATATATTCAAGGGTCACTCAGGATGGATACATTAATGGAGAAATTTATTAGTTTGGATGGTAGAACTGCAAGACAGTTTTGTGGACCTTGTGCAGATACCTTGAAGCCAACACAAGCAGTAAAAGTTAGTTTTAAAATTGAAGAGAAAAATACTATCAATCCGTTTGGTAGGGTTTTTGCAAATATTGACTTCCCTACTCTTGATAGTACGGATAAGTACAACATAAAGCCTTATAGTATATTTGCTCAAATCACTGGTGATGGTATCTTAAATGATAAAAGAGATAGTACTAAAACAGCACAATTTTATTTCCCTGTTCCAGATTATTATCCTAGTGGTTATTATTCAATAACCTCTTTATCAATGCAAGATATTGCTTTGAATGAGCGTATGGTGTATTTAGATAAGGATACGGCAAATAAATCTTTATTCATGCCTCCACTAGGTAATATACATCAACGGGCTTTGAGAGATAGCATATATATAAAAACAAAAAATCCAGATTATAAAGCCCCTTTACTAGATATTAATAGGATTACTATCAAGGCAACACCTACCAATCCTGCTGCACCAAATGGTGAAACCTTATTTGAAATGTGGGTTTGGGTTAAAGACACTTCCGATTTTGTTAACAATGCATCTGGTTTCGCCAGTGGCTATTACAGTCTTCGAGATCCACAGGGACAAGAGCATTATTTTAATATAGATGGTAATGGTAGTTCTAATAACAATATTTTTAGTGACTCATCTAAGTATGTTTATAAACAATATTATGCTAAAACGCTTTTACCTGTTGGGTCTCCGCCGGGCTTGTGGGGTGTATCATCAATAGTTGTTATGGATCAAGCGAAAAATAAGCGATATTATTCATTTACAGAAATTGTACGTTTTGATGTCGAGTTATCCAAAATTTTACAAGTAACTCCTTATATCGAGATTCTTGGGAAAAAAGTAAATGCAAAAAATCAAGATTCTGCAACTGTCAAATTTGGTTGTAAAGATTGTAAAACGCAAAACTACCGGCTTAACGTTTATAGTAATATGGGTGGGAAAAATGCTGTATTTGAAGGAAAAATGACCGCAGATACCATTACTTTAAATAGTATAAATCTTAAAGGTGTAAATGATGGTATTTTGTATGCAACTGTTATGATGTTGGATTCCACCAAGGCATTGATAGGTTTGGGTAAGGCTATTTACACCAAAGACGCAACACTGCCTACTAATTATAATCTTACTCCCAATAGGTCATTACTTGGAAGGAGCAATTTGGATTCATTTATAGTGGCTATTAAATCTGTCGAAATAAATAGTTCTAACCAGGTAGTATTAAAGCAAATCAGCATCAACCCAGGAAGTACTGGACAAATAGGAGACTCTGTTGTCATTAATTCAATAAGGGATATTTATACAGCAGATCTTCCGGTTGTTAATTCTACTGCACAACATGGAACTGGTAATCAATTTAATCTAGAATCAGAAGGAGGAATGCCTTCTGCATTAATGAATACCGGATTTTATGATTCTACTCTGCGAATTCCAAAGTCTGTCTTTGACAAACTTGCTGATGGTACCATTGAAATCAAATTAATTTCTACCGATTCACTTGGCAATAATGGTTTATCGGTTTCTCAATTTATTTACAAAGACACCAAAGCACCGGTATTAAGTATTGTCAACGATAGCTTGGTAGGTCTAAAAAAATATGTGAAACTAGTATCTGATGAGTTTATTTCAAATTCACCTACTGTTTCTGATTTTGTAGTTTCAAACGGAGTGATCAATTCTGTTTCTAAACTCAATAGTAAATCATTTGGATTATTGATTACTAAAAATTGTAACGATACCCTTACTATTCAATTGAATAACTCGGCTTTAAAAGATTCTGTTGGAAATAATAGTAACGTATTTAGTGTAAAAGTTGCCGATATAGTAAGGCCAGCAATGCCTCTCATTACATCGAGTAAAGGCGCTGCTATTTGTGCCGGAGATAGTACGGTTTTAACTGCATCATCAAGCACTGGTACTTTTGCTTGGTCTAACAATGGGGTAGTGATTGCTAGTGCAACATCAAAAACGTATGCTGTATTGGGTGCGGGTAATTATAGAATTGTAAATACAGATACCAAAGGTTGTTCTAGTGAATCTAGTGGCTTTACTGTGGGTGTGAATCCTCTCCCTGCTAAGCCGGTGATTAGTTGGTCTGGTGTTCAATTTTCAACCACCGCTACTGGCGTTAATTATCAGTGGTTGTTAAATGGAGCGCTAGTTTCAGGAGCAACTGCATCAACCCACAAGCCTTTAAATACGGGCGATTTTAGACTTCGAGTAACCGATCCAAATGGCTGTGTGAATGTTAGTGATAGTTTTAAATTGGTTGTAACAGCGCTTGCTAATTTGGTAACTACACCATCTAGTAATATTGCAACGGTATATCCTAATCCGGCTTCAAATAAAGTGGTATTGGAATTTGCAACGCTACCAGCTATCAATTTAAATTTCCAATTGGTTTCTCCATCTGGAAAAGTTCTTTCTTCTACAATTGGAAGAAATAAAGTTAACGTCATTGATGTTAGTGATGTACAGTCTGGGAATTATTTTATCAGGGTAATTGGTAAGAAATACGATCAGGTAAAAAAAGTATTAATTCAGAAGTAATTACGTTATGAAAAAATTATTATACACTATATTATTAGTTGGTTTTTTTTCTTGTGAAAAAGCGGCCCCCGAACAAAAAATTGTATTTACAATGGATGCGGTGAATAATAGTACTGCTACAGGAACTAACTTTCCTGTAGCAATTACGCTTACGTCCGCAATGCCCTCACAAGGTATTAAAATTGAAGCAACAACTGTTAATCAGAGTAGTGGTATGGCTTTACCACAAGGGGCTCCATTTAGTACTACTAGTGCAAAAAACACCATCGTTATAAGTGGCTTACCGCAGCAGCAGTGGTGTAATGTTACCATTAAAGTAACGTCTAATAATACGAGTACTAATACCGATAGCCAGAGCTTTACGGTAGTTTATAAGTAGATGACTTTATCAAAATGTAAAAGCCCTTAACTCATTAAAAGTTAAGGGCTTTTGCTATATATTATTTTTCGGCTAATCCATCATTAAAGCCTTTGCACCAGCAACCACCATATTCTTCCTCATTTTCCGGAAATCCTATGGGTGTATTAAAAGGTGAATATATGCAGTGGCGTAAAGAATTAAAAAATATAAAAAACAATAAAAATTTATAGAAATAGGTGCTGGATATTGTCTGGCAAAATATTTGGATTTGCCAAACAAATTTTAAATTTATAAAAAATGATCATACGAATGTTGTTTGGCAAGGTTTAGGCCATACACAGATAATGAACAGTACAGGATATAAGAAGCAACTGACGTTGCAGTAGTATATCAAAAGTGGTACTGATATAAATAAAATGTTAGAGATAGGAAAGACTATAAGAAATGGGTTACTTGTATTATTATAATTTACTATATTTGAAATACCTCAAAAGGTAATATTTTTAATTTATGAAATTTGGTATTAGAACACCATCCCTAAGAAAAAGCATTGCAGCTCGTACTTCAATTAAGAGAATTGTAAGGCATAACGTTGGGTTAAAAGCCCCGCGAGGTTTTGGATGGTTCGCTAACCCCAAGAAAGCATTATATAATAGAATATATAACAAAACTACATTTAGTATCTTCAAAGGCGGCAGTATATTTAAATGGTTAGGTGTAGGAGTTTTAAATAATAATGCTCACGATGAATTTAGTGATGAGTCAATTGTAGAAGAAAATAAAGGAATAAACTCAGTAAAAATAGTTGTTAATATATTAGTCCTATTTACTTTGTTTCTTTTCTTTTATGGTGTGAAAGATGATATTAGTAGACATTACAAATCAAGTTATTGGTATAATGGGATGAGAAGTGATTTGAGATTATTTGGAGGATTTATTGAGCTGTTGACTATTGGTTTAATTGTAGGTTTTGATACTTTAATTTCTTGGGTAACAATTTTATTCATGGGCTACATGCTATATAATTTCACAGTCTTTTTAGAACTATACCTTCTTTCATTTTTTTTAGGGTACTTTATAATCAGATTAATATTTAGAAAATTTAGTTAATTATTTTCTATGCCTAAACAATCACCTAGCGATACAAAATTTAGATGTAATATTTGTGAAGAATATTATTTTGCCCCTGAACATATTATTCATTACCAGTGTCCAACACATGGGTACCTGTGTAGTAAACATGTAGGAGGTGAGAATACTAACGTTTATATACATGGACCAGATAATCCAAATGATTTTCCAGATATAGATTTACATCCAGAGGATGATCCATATTTTGATCAAATATTTTCACCTTATCTAACTAGAATCGAAAAATGTATTGTAGAAATGAAATCGGAATTTGATTATTCGGATTTCGGAATTAATATTTATGCATATGATTCTATGTCTGATTCTGGATTAGCATTATTGACTGATCAGGACGCATGTTTAAAAAAACTTTTAAAATTCATATGGAGTGATAAAGCAGAAAGGTGGATTGAACAGGGAAGAGAAAAAGAAGCTGATTTTATTAAATTAGCTGTTGGACCAATTAAAACAATAGTAAATAATACAAATATTGATTTATTGATTGAGTTATTTGAAAAAAATATAATTAATAAAGAGCAATTTTTAGAACAATTAAAAGAAAAATTAAATTAATATGGGATTTTTAACAAATATCGTTGATTCTTTCTTTAA
>CAJBRT010000055.1 GCA_903958045.1 uncultured Bacteroidota bacterium
CTTTTTTAGGAAGTGCCATTGCAAAAGCCATGGTAGTTGGATATCAGGGTGGAGCAGGTAATGCTAATTTAGCTACTGGTAAATCACTACTTTCTTGTGTAAAACATTTTGCACTCTATGGTGCGCCAGAAGGCGGTAGAGATTATAACACGGTAGATATTAGTAGGCTCAAAATGTACAACGACTATTTTCCGCCTTATAAAGCTGCAGTGGATGCGGGAGCTGGCTCTGTGATGACTTCATTTAATGATGTGGATGGCGTTCCTGCTTCCGGAAATAAATGGCTATTAACAAATGTTTTAAGAAATCAGTGGGGCTTTAAAGGCTTTGTTGTTTCTGATTACACCTCAATTACCGAAATGATCAACCATGGTATTGGAGATACCGCGGCTGTGTCTGCACTATCGCTTAATGCAGGTCTTGATATGGATATGGTGAGTGAAGGTTTTTTAAATACACTACAAAAATCATTACAGTCTGGTAAAGTTTCTATGGCTTCAATTGATGCGGCATGTAAAAGAATTTTAGAAGCTAAATATGATTTAGGATTATTTGAAGATCCTTTTAAATATTGCAAACCATCAAGAGCTTCCGAAGTATTAAGTGCAGACAAACGTGCCTTTGCAAAAGAAGCGGCGATGCGTTCTTTTGTACTTTTAAAAAATGACCATCAAGTATTACCATTAAAGCCAAGTCAAAAAATTGCGCTTATTGGCCCACTTGCAAACGACCGTTCTAATATGCCTGGCACCTGGTCTATCAATGCCGATGCCAAGCAGGCAGTGGCGGTCTTAGAAGGATTCAATAACCGCCCTGGTATTGGTTCTAAAGTAATGTATGCAAAGGGTGCTAACCTTTCGGATGATCCTGTATTTGCTGCAAAAATTAATGTGTTTGGCGAAAAAATTTCTATCGATAAAAGAACATCTGAAGAGTTACTAGCAGAGGCATTAAAGGTAGCGTCAGCTTCTGATGTGATTGTTGCTGTTGTTGGTGAAGCGAGTGAAATGAGTGGTGAAGCAGCTAGTAGATCAAGCCTCGATATTCCAGAAAGTCAACAAAAATTAATTGAAGCCTTATCTAAAACGGGCAAGCCACTTGTGCTTGTACTCATGAATGGTAGACCGCTAACAATTGCCAAAGAATTAAATGCTGCTACTGCAGTTTTGGATGTATGGCATGCTGGTACTGAGGCGGGTAATGCGGTTGCATCAGTACTATATGGCGATTATAATCCAGCAGGAAAATTAACCATGAGTTTTCCGCGTAATGTGGGGCAAATTCCTATTTATTATAGTGTACGCAATACCGGCAGGCCCAATGGTGGCGATATTTTTGGAAAATATAAATCCAATTATTTAGACGTTGAAAATTCACCATTACTGCCTTTTGGTTATGGATTAAGTTATACCAGTTTCAGTTATACGAAACCTGTATTATCTGCAAAAAGCCTTGCTGCCAATACATCCATAACTGCGTCTGCAACCATTATCAATACAGGTGGTTATGATGGTGAAGAAGTGGTGCAGTTATATATCAAAGATGATGTTGCCAGTATTACAAGACCCTTAAAAGAATTAAAAGGCTTTCAAAAAGTATTTTTGAAAAAGGGGGAAAGCAAAACGGTAACCTTCACCATCGATGAAAAGTTATTGCGCTTCTATAACGCAGATTTAAAGCATACAAGTGAGAAAGGGAGTTTTCAAGTATATATTGGCACAAATGCCTTAATTGAAAATTCAGTATCTTTTCAATTAAAATAATTTAAATACTATTTATATGACCAACCGCCGTCAATTTGTACAAAAGTCTTCGTTACTAGGCATGGGTTTTTTACTTCAAAAAGCAACTGGCTTTGCAATGCCACCGCTTACCCAAAACTATACGAGCAATCGACCTGCACCAGCCGATCGTAATTTTAAGAGTGCAGCTGTTGACGCCGTTATTGAGCGGGTAAAAAAAGACTTGCCAAATAAAGAACTGGGTTGGTTGTTTGAAAACTGTTTTCCTAACACAATAGATACCACCGTCGATTTTGAAATGGTCAATGGCAAACCAGATACCTATGTAATTACAGGTGATATTGATGCTATGTGGCTTAGAGATAGTACCGCGCAAGTTTGGCCTTATTTGCCACTTACAAAAAATGATAAACCGCTTCAAACACTGATTGCAGGTGTTATCAATAGACAAACAAAATGTATTTTACTCGATCCATACGCCAATGCATTTTATAAAGATGTCAATAAAGTAAGTGAGTGGAAAGATGATATTACTAAAATGCAACCTGGTATTCATGAACGCAAGTGGGAAATTGATAGCCTTTGTTATCCCGTAAGACTTGCACATGGTTATTACAAGCAAACAGGTGATACTTCTGTTTTTGACGCCGATTGGAAGGCCGCACAAAAATTAATACTCGATACATTTACCGAACAGCAGCGCTTTAATGGTAATGGCCCGTATAGTTTTCAGCGTACAACAGCATGGGCCACCGATGGTGTGCCATTAAGTGGTTACGGTTATCCCGTAAAGCCATGTGGCCTAATTGTTTCTACGTTTAGACCTAGTGACGACTGTACCTTACTTCCTTACTTAGTGCCTAGTAATATGTTTGCCATCAATATTTTAGGTAAGATGGCTGAGCTCTTACAATTACCATCTGTAAACGAGCCGGCTCTTGCAAAAAGAGCGCTTGCTTTAAAAGCGCAGGTGCAAGCTGCATTTCAAAAACATGGTATTATCCAGCACCAACAGTTTGGAAAAATTATTGGTTTTGAAGTAAATGGTTATGGTAGTTTTCATATGATGGATGACGCCAATGTGCCGTCATTGTTATCGCTTCCATATTTAGGCGCCATTGAGCCTAACAATCCGCTTTATTTAAATACACGCAAGTTGGTACTGAGTGAAAACAATCCTTTCTTTTACAAAGGGAAAGCTGGTGAAGGCATTGGAGGGCCGCACACAGGTGCCGATACTATTTGGCCAATGAGTATTATTTTACGCGCGATAACAAGTGTAGATGATAAAGAAATTACACACTGCGTTCGTAACCTAATACAAACACATGCGGGTACTGGATTTATGCACGAATCATTTCATAAAGATGATGCTACCAAGTTTACCCGCAAATGGTTTGCTTGGGCCAATACCTTATTTGGTGAATTGATATATAAATTACATCAAGAAAAGCCAGCTTTATTAAAGCAAATTTAATCTAGCGAATATTAGAGTGTTACTTGAAAGCCAGCAGCAATCCACCTGCTTGGCATAATGGCGCCGAGTAAATCGGAGTATGGCGTATTGGTTACGTTGGTTACTTCCAAAAACACACTCCCCTTACGCTTATTAAGTAGATACGCGCATTTGCTATTCACTAAAAAATAATTAGGAGAGAGTGTCGCATTAATCGCAGATGCTGTTTGAGCATTTCTGATTTTATAGACACTATTTATGGATAGCTGTAATTGATTGGCTC
>CAJBRT010000056.1 GCA_903958045.1 uncultured Bacteroidota bacterium
TGGCCAGTTTAACATGTATTTTAAAGAACCATCCGTTGTTTTTACGCGGCCATACTCGAGTACTTTTTGTGTGCCTAAACTATACGGCTTTGCATTACAAGGCGCATCTGCGGTAGAACAATAATAAGCAAGTGCATTGTAGCCTGCTGGCATAGCAATGGTTTTATTGGCTCCTTTGCCGTAATCTTTTAAAACGGCAGCCCAGGTTAAATCTTGAATCACATCTGATTTGCCGGGTGCAATTTTTTCACCACTTTGGGTGCTGTCTTCGGTACCTAAATCATAAGCCGCCCCTGCGCCCGCATATACATCGCCTAAATCTGTGGCGTCTATCACACGCTTTGCGTACACGGTTGATTTTTGACCACGCACATTTTCAAACACAGCACCTTTAATGGTATTGCCTTCCATGATGGCTTTTTCAAAATACCAATGATAGTATACTTTCATGTTAGGCTGCGCATGCACCCATGCTTTAAAAATACTATCTGCTACATGGGGCTCAAAACAAGTTTCGCTCACCCAACCTGTAAATAAATTGTTAGACTTATAATGTTTGTAAAGTGCTTGTCTAAAACTTTCCCAGATACCACTGCGTAATTCGTGGTTGCCATCGGTACAACTAACTGCCGCCGCAGAAAGCATACCACCAAGCCAGGGTGTATGTTCTACCACAACGGTGTTGGCACCCATCTTTGCTGTTTGCAAAGCGGCGGCAATACCACCCGTTGTTCCACCTACTACGAGTACATCGGTATAAATAGGTTTATCCTGTGCCATACCCTCTCCCGCAAGTAGCACAAATAATAGTGCAAATAAAATTGGTCGCATATTATATCAACTAAAATGGAAGATCTTCAGGTTCATTGCTTTCGCCAGCAGCAGGTGCGCTTGATTGATCACCATAAGAAGGTGCAGATTGCGGAGCACTACCACCTTCGCTAGGCTTTGCACCAAGTAGTTGAACCGATGCAACACGTACAGAAAGTGTAGCACCATTTCTACCATCTTGTGTGGTGTAGGTTCTAACATCTGGTGTTCCTTCTACATATACTTGCGTACCTTTTTTTAGATACGGTGCGATGCCTGTTCTATCTGTCCAATACGCACAATCAACCCAAGTTGTTTTATCTTTTTGATTGCCTTGTGCATCTTTATATCGTTCGGTGTGTGCTACTGTAAAGTTGATTACGTTTTTGCCATTTACATTGTTTAAAACGGCGTCTTTGCCTAAATTTCCAATCGCTAATAATTTTATCATGTCTAGTGTGTTTTGGGTAAATATCGGTAAAATGGAGAAAAGATTGAAATTTCGCTTTTCGTAAGGTGTAAATCATGTGAAATAAACGGATTTTAGGCATTTAGCCCCCGATTAGCTTAATTTTGCAGCTGAATCTAGAATCTATGAGCCAGAAAGGAAAAGTATTGGTTGCCATGAGTGGCGGTATTGATAGTACCGTTGCTGCACTTATGCTCCATAACGAAGGCTATGAAGTGATTGGCATTACCATGAAAACATGGGATTATGCAACCAGTGGTAGCACGAGCACCAAAGAAACGGGTTGTTGTAATATTGATTCTTTTAATGATGCTAGACAGGCAGCCGTACAAAATGGATTCCCACATTTTATTTTAGATATACGTGATGAGTTTGGTGATTTTGTAGTCGAAAATTTTGTAGAAGAATATTTAGCAGGCCGCACACCCAACCCTTGCGTGATGTGTAATACGCATATTAAATGGCGCGCGCTTTTAAAAAGAGCCAATGCCCTCGAATGTGATTTTATTGCAACGGGTCATTACGCATCTGTAAGACAACATACCAACAATAGATACGTCATTAGTAAAGGTCTTGATGAAACCAAAGATCAGAGCTATGTACTTTGGGGACTGGATCAAGAATTACTGAGCAGGACCATTATGCCGCTGGGTCAATACCATAAAAAAGATATCAGACAAATGGCGCATGATATGGGCTACCCCGAGCTTGCTAAAAAAAGCGAGAGCTACGAAATTTGTTTTGTGCCGGATAATGACTACCGTGGATTTTTAAAAAGAAATGTAGACGGCTTAGAAGAAAAAGTAAACGGCGGTTGGTTTGTAGATCAAGCGGGTAAAAGATTGGGCAAACACAAAGGTTATCCTTTTTATACCATTGGTCAGCGCAAAGGACTTGAAATAGCACTTGGAAAACCTGCATACGTTACCGCCATTGACCCTAACACCAATACCGTTGTATTAGGCACAGAAGCAGACCTCGATCAAAACGATATGGAAGTGCTTAAAATTAATTGGATGAAATATAATGTCATCGAAGACGGTACCGAAGCCATTACAAAAATCAGGTACAAAGACAGTGGTGCTACCAGTCATTTATTTAATACTGAAAATGGTATTCGTGCACGCTTTTACGAACCCGTAAAAAGTATTGCGCCCGGACAAAGTGCTGTTTTTTATGAAGGTAATGACGTTATTGGTGGTGGCATTATCCAGCGCGGGATCTTACTATAAATGCCGCAATAAACTTTTCGCAAAAACTTTTCGCAAAAATTCCCGCAGATATTCCCGCAAAAACTCCCCTTACTTATTTTTTCTGAAACAGTGCCGCAAACATGGTGTCTGCTTTTTTTGTGTAGCCAGTAAATAGCTGCTGATGCACGAGTTTAAACTCAGGAAAATTTGTTGTTATAAATTTTACCTGCGCTTCATTTTCTGCTGCAA
>CAJBRT010000057.1 GCA_903958045.1 uncultured Bacteroidota bacterium
AAAAAATAAAGCATGTTAAAAATTGATATTTTATCGGTACTGCCTGAACTATTAGAAGGCCCTTTTGCACACAGCATTATGAAACGTGCGCAGGAAAAAGGACTCTTACAAGTGAACGTACACAGCCTCCGCAAGTGGGCCATTAACAAGCACGGGCAAATAGATGATTATCAGTATGGCGGTGGCGCGGGTATGGTTATAGTATGCGAAACACTCGCAAACGCTATTGATGAATTACAAGCACCTGCCCCCTTCGATGAAATTATTTTTATGACACCCGATGGTGTTAGATTTAATCAAAGTGCTGCCAATCAATTATCACTCAAAGGCAATATTCTAATTATTTGCGGCCACTACAAAGGCATTGACGAACGCATTAGAAAGCAGTACGTAACACAAGAAATTTCAATTGGTGATTATGTACTGAGTGGCGGAGAACTAGCAGCAGCAGTGGTGGTAGACGCTGTGGGCCGTTTAATTCCAGGAGTATTAAATGATGAAACCTCGGCACTCACCGATTCTTTTCAGGATAATTTATTAGCACCACCGGTGTATACAAGACCCGCCGAATTCAGAGGCGATAAAGTACCTGATGTACTCTTACAAGGCGACCCTAAAAAAGTAGAGGAGTGGAGATACGAACAATCGGTGCAGCGTACAAAAGCACGCCGCCCCGATTTGTTAGATTAATATTTATTTGATGCCAATTACTGGTACCATTTTTTCGTGAATCATTTGATTGAGTGCTTTAAGATCCTTATCCATTATACCTTTTAAGTTCGTTAAAGCAACGTCTGCTTGACCTTTTAAATCGGCAAATGCTTCTACTGCTTGTTTGCTTGGCGCAGTTTGACCACTTGCCACCACATTAAAGAGGCCAGCAATTTTATCGTTTAAACGAATTGGATAATTAAGTACATCCTGACCACTCTTTGCTTTTGTTTGATAGAGCACTTCTTCGATACCGGTCATTTTTTTAACCACCGAATCAGCAAAGGTTTTTAATTCTTTTTGACCATCTAGTTTTGCCGTAAACTCATTTACTTGAGAACGCACCGCTCTGATATCTTTAATGGCTTTTTGAATTTCAGAAAATTTATCACGCACACTTAATAAAAATGCTACCTGTGCGTCATAGTCTGCTTCTGTTGCGGCATAATTAGGATTAGGCTTAATCACAAAAGGAACCAGCACGGTATCTTTTTGGTACACAAAACGAGCCGTGTATTTACCAGGCGCTGCTTTAACAGTACCCACACCCCCATTCCATAAAATTAAACCATCAAGGCGCTCAGCTGCTGGATAATTCATATCCCACTCAAACTGATTGATGCCTTCTGTAAACATAATTTTATCTTGTGGATCTTTTGCGTTTTTGCTAAAGGTTCTGATTACTTTATTCTTTTTGTCCAGCACTGCAACAGATAATTTACTGCTATCTGTAACACCTTTTACATAATAGTTAATCACAGAACCCAGTGCAGGATTGGCGCCCATATTAGCTGCCATGCCACCACCAAAACCGCCTCGTCTTCTACCACCACCTTCTGATCTTACCACTGGATTCGCATCAAATACATGGATGTTTTTAGCATAATTAGCTGCTTGATGCTGCTGAACAATACCTAAATCATCAATGATCCAAAATGCTCTACCCTGGGTAGCTACAATTAAGTCGTTTTCTTTAATGGTTAAATCGGTAATAGGTGTTTCAGGTAAATTAAGTTGGAACTTTTTCCAATTGGCACCATCATCAAAAGAAATATACATGCCAAACTCAGTACCTGCATATAATAAACCTGGGCGCTTATGATCGGCGCGAAGGGCTCTTGTAAAATGCATCGGATCAATACCCGCTGTAATTTTTTTCCAAGTTTTACCGTAGTCTTCTGTTTTAAAAATGTACGGCGTATAATCATCCATCTTATATTTTGTTCCAACAAAATAAGCAGTCCCTTTTTTAAATGGATCTGTTTCGATACAGTTCCACATCATTTGTTTGCCTGCTTCCTGTGGTGTTACATTTTCCCAATTTTTACCGCCGTCTTTACTTACATGAATAAGTCCATCATCACTACCTGTCCAGAGTAAATCTTTTTCTAAAACAGATTCTGCAGCTGCAAAAATGGTACAATAATATTCTACCGATGTAT
>CAJBRT010000058.1 GCA_903958045.1 uncultured Bacteroidota bacterium
AGCAGGATTAAATACAGCCGCTAAAAGAAAATACATTTCAATACTCGATAGAAAAGAAGCGATTAAAGCAGCCGTAGAATTTGCAAAGCCAGAAGATATTGTTTTAGTAGCTGGTAAAGGACACGAAAAATACCAAGACATCCATGGAGTGAAGCACCCTTTTGATGATAAAGCCATTTTATTAGCATTCTTTAACCACAAAGATTAATAGACCCCCTATGTTATACCAATTATTTACATGGCTCAATCAAGAATTTAATGTACCCGGCGCTGGTATGTTCCAGTTTTTGACTTTCAGAATTGCCATGGCGGTTTTATTGTCTTTGATTATTGCAACTGTTTTTGGTAAAAAATTAATTGAGTTTTTACAAAAAAAGCAAATTGGTGAAACCGTTAGAGAGCTTGGCTTACAGGGTGAGCAGCAAAAAAAGGGTACACCAACTATGGGTGGTATTATTATTTTGTTAAGCATATTAATCCCAACCTTATTATTTGCCAACCTCGATAAAGTATATATCCGTTTAATGATTTTATGTACGGTATGGCTGGGTATCATTGGTTTTTTAGATGATTATTTTAAAATCAAATCTCGTAGAGACGCACAAAAAAAGGGTGAAGCCTACAAGAAAAAAGACAGTGATGGTCTTGCCGGTATTACAAAAATTATTGGACAAGTAGGGCTTGGTATCATTATTGGGGTATCGCTCTATTTTAGCAATGCCGTTACCGTAGAAAGAGAAATTGTTCCAGCTACAACGGTAAGCACAGGTGTAGTAGCATTGCAAAAAGGAGAACACTTAGCCAAAGACTCTAATATTATTGTGCGTAAAATTAACGGGGTAGAGCGCCGTTATGTAAAAGTAAAAACGCCGATTACTTCCATTCCTTTTGTAAAAAACCACGAGTTTAATTATAGCAAACTTATTAGTTGGATGGGCCCGGGTGCCGAAAAATACACTTGGATCATTTACATTTTTGTAGTGACGTTTATAATTACTGCGGTATCTAATGGTGCAAATATTACAGATGGCCTTGATGGCCTCGCTGCGGGGGTAAGTGCTATTATTGGTATGGCGCTTGGGGTATTTATTTATGTGAGTGGTAATTATGTACTAGCGGATTATTTAAACGTGATGTACATTCCAAACCTTGGCGAGTTGTCCATTTTTGTGGGCGCTTTTGTAGGAGCTTGTATTGGATTTTTATGGTACAATGCTTATCCAGCACAGGTATTTATGGGTGATACCGGAAGCCTTGCATTAGGGGGTATCATTGCGTCACTTGCCATTATAGTTAGAAAAGAATTACTGATTCCTATTTTTTGTGGTGTGTTTTTAATTGAATTGTTAAGCGTAATGATTCAGGTAAGTTATTTCAAATACACCAAGAAAAAATTTGGAGAAGGGAAGCGTGTGTTTTTAATGAGCCCGCTTCACCACCATTATCAGAAAAAAGGATTTCACGAAAGTAAGATTGCTGTGCGTTTTTGGATTATAACAATTTTATGTGTGGTACTGGCCATTCTTACTTTAAAAATGAGATAAGCATGAAGCATTTTCTAGTGGTACTGGGTAGTGGAGAAAGTGGGGTAGGTGCGGCTATGCTAGGAAAGCAAAAAGGATACGATGTATTTGTTTCTGACGCAGGAAACATTGCAGCGCGTTACAAAAAAGAGCTCATTGACAACGGTATCGAATTTGAAGAAGGACAACATACTGCTGCGCGCATACTAACGGCCACAGAAGTAATGAAGAGTCCTGGTATTCCCGAAAAAAATGAAATGGTCAAACAAATCAGGGCAAACGGGATACCAGTCATCTCTGAAATTGAACTGGCTTTTAGATTTAAAGGGGACAGTAAAATTGTTGCCATAACAGGTAGCAATGGAAAAAGTACCACCACCGCACTAATGTATCATATCTGCAAAACCGCAGGACTTGATTGCGCGATGGTAGGAAATATTGGGTACTCATTTGCAAAACAAATTGCAGAAGCACCCAAGGCCCTGTATGTAGCAGAGATTAGTTCTTTCCAATTAGACGATATCAAAACGTTTAGACCCGATGTAAGTGTTTTATTAAACATTTCAGAAGATCATCTAGACAGGTATAATTATCAATTTGAAAATTATATCAAAAGCAAATTTAAAATTATTGAAAACCAAACCAATCAAGACTTTTTCATCTACTGTGCAGATGACGATATTATTACGAACCATTTATCCTTACTAACCTTTCACCCTAACCCATTACCATTCTCTATGAAACAAGAAATTAAAAAAGGCGGCTACATCAAAGGCGATCAAATGATGCTTAGAATTCAAGAAGAACGCGTAAGTATGAGCATTTATGATTTTGCATTAAAGGGTAAACACAATCAATACAATACCATGGCAGCAGGCATTGCAGCAACAACCCTTGGCATACGCAAGGAAAAAATTAGAGAAGCGGTGAGCAATTTTCATAGCCTCGAACATCGTATGGAGTTTGTAGCCATGGTGCGTGGTGTTGAGTTCATCAACGACAGTAAAGCAACCAATGTAAATAGTACTTGGTATGCGCTTGAAAGTTTAACAAACCCTACTGTGCTTATTTTGGGTGGTGTAGACAAGGGCAATGATTATGCTTTAATTGAAGAGTTGGTAACTGAACGAGTAAAAGCAATTGTGTGCATGGGTACCGATAATAAAAAAATTATCGACGCATTTAAAGGTAAGGTGGCTGTTATAGAGGAAGCGAATAGCGCTTCTGCTGCGGTACAAACTGCTTTTAAATTAGCGGTAAAAGGCGATACAGTTTTATTAAGCCCGGCTTGTGCAAGTTTTGATTTATTCAAAAATTATGAAGATCGTGGTACACAATTTAAGGACGCTGTAAAAGCTTTGTAATCATTTCTAATAACGCTCTGCAAACTATCACATGCTCAATCAGAATTCAGATACTTTATTTTCTCAAATCCCTACTGTTGAAGGGGTAAAAACACAGCTTGTTACTAAAACCAGGGGAGATAAATATATCTGGGGGATAGTAGTGCTGCTATCACTCATTTCAATTCTTGTAGTATATAGTGCTACCGGGTCTCTTGCCTATAAAATGTACAAGGGTAATACCAGTGTGTACCTGTTTAAGCAAATTTCATTTACGCTGATAGGATTAACAATCATTTATTTTTTACACCGTGTTAACTATTCGGTGTTTTCAAAAGTAGCGACCATCTTATATTTTATTTCATTGCCGCTACTTTTATATACTTTATTTTTTGGTGCTCAAATTAATGACGGTAGTAGATGGATTAAACTTCCAATTATCCAGCTTACCATTCAAACCTCCGATTTTGCAAAGCTGGCCCTCTTTATGTTTATTTCCCGAACACTCAGTAAAAAGCAGGAAGTCATTAAAGATTTTAAAAAAGGATTCTTGCCTGTTATTTGGCCAGTACTAGCTACATGTGCGCTTATTTTACCAGCAAACTTATCCAATGCATTGTTAACCGGCGCTACATCATTACTACTCATGTTTATTGGCCGTGTTAGTATGAAACATATTTTACTCGTGATTGGTATTGCAATGATTCCTGCCATTATGTTGGTGTCAGCAGCAGTTGTAACCTATACCGGTAAGCCCAAGGTAGATTATACTATGCCAATTAGTAAAGTAGAAAAAGAAAAAGTAAAAGATAAAAGTATTTTTCTTCGCGTTCAAACCTGGATTAGTCGTATCCAAGATTTTATTTATGCTACCGATGCACAAACACCATACCAGGTGCAGCAAGCAAAAATTGCTATTGCCAATGGAGGTGTATTTGTAGGCCTCGGGCCAGGCAATAGTAGGCAACGAAATTTTTTACCCCAGGCCTACAACGATTTTATTTATTCCATCATTATAGAAGAGTATGGATTATTAGGGGGCGCCTTTATGATATTTATTTACCTCGTTTTTTTATTTAGATGTATCCGAATATTTAGACGATGTCCATTTGCTTTTGGTGCATTTTTAGCAGTGGGGTTAAGTTTTACACTCGTCATTCAAGCAATAGCCAACATGGCCGTAAACGTAAACTTACTTCCGGTAACGGGTGTAACCTTACCGCTGGTGAGTATGGGTGGTAGCTCATTTTTATTTACCTGCTGTGCCATTGGAATTATATTAAGTGTAGCCCGAAACGTAGAGCAAACAGAAGGAAAAATTGTAGATCCATTTGCAACACCTACTCCGGTGCCTGCTTCACCTTCAAATGCAACAGCGTAAATGAAAATGAAAGCCATTATAGCGGGCGGTGGAACAGGCGGACATATTTTTTCCGGCTATCGCCATTGCAGCGGCACTTGAAAAACAAGTGCCTGGTATTGAGCTTTTATTTGTGGGGGCATCTGGTAAAATGGAAATGGAAAAAGTACCAGCTGCCGGTTATAAAATTATAGGACTTACGATTGCAGGATTTAATAGAACCAATATTTTAAAAAATATTACGCTTCCTTTTAAATTAATTAAAAGTTTTTTTCAGGTACGCAGTATTCTTTCTTCTTTTAAACCTGATTTTGTAGTAGGCGTGGGTGGTTACTCTACTTTTCCGGTGCTTAAAATGGCGCAGGCAAAGGGTATTCCTACATTTATTCATGAAGCCAATTCTTTTGCAGGCAAGTCCAATCAAATGCTTGCTAAAAACGCAACAGCTATTTTTACGGGTACAGGCGGTATGGAAACATTTTTTCCAGTCAACAAATTATTTGTAACAGGTAATCCAGTACGAGCAAATATTATTGCAGCATCTCACACCCGCGAGGCGGCGCATCATTTTTTTGGACTCAACCCCAATAAAAAAACAATACTGATTGTAGGCGGTAGCTTAGGTGCCAATTCTATCAACGAAGTGATTTTTCAAAATTTAGATGGTTTTGCAAGTTTAGATCTACAACTCGTGTGGCAAACGGGAAAAACAAATGCTGCTAAATATGCAAATGCGGCTACTAATTATAGCAATGTGTGGGTGGGTGCTTTTATTGCAGAAATGGATATGGCTTATGCAGTGGCAGACACCGTAATATCAAGAGCTGGTGCCATGTCTGTGGCTGAAATATGCGTAGCTGGTAAGCCCGCTGTTTTTGTGCCTTACCCTTTTGCCGCAGAAGACCATCAAACGGCTAACGCTAATTATTTAGTAACGAATCATGCAGCCTTATTAGTGCCAGATGCGCAGGCCCCTGCTACACTATTTAGTACTGTTACAAAACTTGCACTGGATTCGACGCAGCAACAATTATTTATTAAAAACTTGCAACCACTTGCCATTACAAATGCAGCAGAAGTGGTAGCTACTAAAATACTTACGTACGTACGTGCATAAATTAGATACCATAAAAAATATTTACTTCATTGGTATTGGAGGCATTGGTATGAGTGCACTTGCGCGTTATTTTGTAGCTAAGGGTTGTGCCGTTTCGGGTTATGATAAAACAAAAACAGTTTTAACGGAGGCATTAACAGAGCTGGGTATTCATATTCATTACGACGACGACACCAGTTTAATAGATACAAAAGCGGATGTTGTGGTGTACACGCCTGCTATTCCAGCATCACAAAGTGAGCTAACTTATTATAGAGATAACGGTTACGAAGTAGTTAAGCGATCCGATATTTTAGGTTGGATTACAGAGGGCACTGTAAATATTTGTGTAGCAGGTACGCATGGTAAAACAACCGTAAGCACCATGGTAGCGCATTTGTTAAGAGATTCGGGTTACGGGTGCACAGCATTTTTAGGCGGCATTGCAGCCAATTACAATACCAACTTTTGGAGTAGTGATAATAAGGTAGTGGTGGTAGAGGCCGATGAATACGATAGAAGTTTCTTAAAATTAAATCCATCGGTGGCGGTAATCACTTCTATGGATGCCGATCATTTGGATATTTATAAAACCGCTGAAGCATTTGAAGATGCTTTTGTCAGCTTTTCTGAAAAAATAAAACCAGGTGGAATTTTACTTGCTAAAAAAGGCCTCGCGCGCGAAGCAAGTTTTGATACATCTACATTAGTAACCTATAGTTTAAACGGGAACGGTGCTAGCATTTATGCAAAAGATATTAGGGTTATAGATGGTGCATATCATTTTACAGTAGTAGGCCCTAACTGGCAAATAGCCGAGATGGTGTTAAACATGGGTGGGCTACATAATATTGAAAATGCCCTTGTAGCAGTAGCTGTGGCTATGCATTTGGGTATTGAGCCTCAAAAAATTAAAGCAGCGCTTGCAAATTTTGCGGGTGTTAAAAGAAGGTTTGAATACCTGATAAAAACAGCGTCGCAGGTTTTAATTGATGATTATGCGCACCATCCCGCCGAGCTTGCTGCCTTAATAAGTGGGGTGCGTAGTTTATATCCAGATCAAAAATTAACCCTCGTATTTCAACCTCATTTATTTAGTAGAACCCAGGATTTATGTGATGGATTTGCAGAGAGTTTAAGCGCCGCTGACCAGGTGGTGTTGCTTCCTATTTATCCTGCACGTGAACTTCCAATACCGGGTGTTACATCAGAAATGATCATTGGCAAAATGACCCATAAAAATGTGGTGTTATTACAAAAAGAAGAACTCGGCGCCTGGGTAAAAATGCAAAAGCCTAAACTTTTGGTAATGGCTGGGGCAGGCGATATTGACGTACTTATTAGAACTATCAAAAACGATTTATAAAAACGAACCGATGCGAAATTTACCTTGGAAAAAAATTATAATGCGAACACTCTGGATCATGCTAGGGGTGGCTACCATGGTATTTTTTGTAATGGCCTGGCAGGAAAAGGATAAAAAAACAATCAAAGACATTCAAATACAAATTGCTGGCGAAGAAACCCAACTCTTTATTAATGAAAGAGACATCAAAGAGATGCTTAAAGCTGGTGGGCATATTATTGGAGCTCAAATGTCTTCACTTAATTTAAGTGCCATTGAAAAAACAGTAGCCGGCAATCCTTGGGTAAAAAAAGCAGAAATATATTATACCAATAAGCAGGTACTGCATGTGCTGATCGAAGAGCGTATTCCAGTAGCCCGCATATTTACCCCAAGCGGCGCATCATTTTACCTAGATTCTACTGGACTTAGGTTGCCACTTAGCGATAAAGTAGTAGCGCGTGTGCCCATGTTTACGGGCTTTCCATCAGACAGGCCCATTTTATCAAAGCCGGATAGCCAGTTACTTAAAGAAGTGGTCATTTTAGGTAAATTTTTGAATACCGATTCTTTATGGGGCGCACAAATTGCTCAGGTAGATATTACACCACAGGCAATTTTTGAACTCGTTCCCGTAATTGGGGATCATATTATTACCCTTGGTAAACCTACCGATTTAGAGCAAAAGTTTTTGCGTTTGCAAACTTTTTACAAGCAGGCCTGGATGCAAAAAGGCGTTCGTTATTATGAGCGTATTGATATCCGTTACAAAGACCAAGTTGTTGCCATTAAACAAGGCACCGCAAAAGCACAAATTGACTCGGCACAATCGGCCCTTTTAATTCAGGGATTGATGGCCCAGCCTGCCCTAGATGCCGCTGCTGCCGCAGATTCGGTGGCCGCAAAAGAAGCTGCTGCCGCAGCACAAAAACCAACTGCTAAAGTTGTTGACACTGTGCAACAAAAAGCAAAACCAAAACCGGTTATTAACATTAACAATAAAACGAACGTAGCTCCGTTAAACAAACAGGCTAAACAGAATTCTAAAACAACGAAAAAAACGAACAACTAAAACACACCGTTATGCATCACAATGAAGCACCGATCATTGTAGGTCTAGACATTGGAACTACTAAGATTGCCGCCATCGCCGGCCGTAAAAATGAGTTTGGAAAATTAGAAATCTTGGGTTTTGGACGCGCCAATTCGAGTGGCGTTCAGCACGGCCAGGTTTTAAACATTGACCAAACCATCAAAGCCATTCAGCAGGCTTTAGAAAATTGCTACGAAAGTAACCCCGAGTTAGAAGTGAGTGAAGTGTATGTGGGTATTGCAGGTCATCACATTAAAAGCTTGCAAACACGTGGTGATATTGTTAGACAAGACCCCGATACCGAAATTATGCGTTCGGAAATCGAATTCTTGATCAACAACCAACGTAAAACATTTATTCCTGCGGGGGATCAAATCATTGATGTGATTCCGCAAGATTTTCATGTAGACAATAACCAAAATATTAAAGATCCAGTAGGGTACAACGGTGTTAAAGTAGGTGCCAATTTTCATATTATTACCGGAGATAGAAACGCCATTCGTAACATCAACAGAGCAGTAGAAAGAAGTGGCCTTAGCACCAAAGATTTGGTGTTGCAACCACTAGCGTCTGCAAGTGCTGTTATGAGCGATATTGATATGGAAGCCGGTGTAGCTATCCTTGATATTGGTGGTGGTACTTCTGATTTAGCGGTTTTTAATGATGGTATTTTAAAACATACTGCGGTGATACCTTTTGGTGGTGAAAATATTACACACGATATCCGTATGGGTCTCGGTGTATTAAAAAGCCAAGCAGAAGCTTTAAAAGTACAATTTGGAAGTGCACTTGCTGATGAAGCACAAGCCAATGCGTACATCACCATTCCTGGATTAAAGGGCATGCCTGCCAAAGAAATTAGTGTTAAAAATTTAGCACAAATTATTCAAGCGCGCATGAGTGAAATTTTAGATTTTGTTACCTATCATATTAAGCAAGTAGGTCTTGATACCCGCTTGTTAAATGGGGGCATTATTTTAACAGGAGGTGGTTCTCAATTAAAGCACCTTATTCAATTAACAGAGTACACAACAGGGTTAAATGCAAGAATTGGTTTACCAAACGAGCATTTAGCACCCAATCATATAGACGAACTCAAGAAGCCAATGTATGCTACTTGCCTTGGTCTTATCTTAAAAGGTTACGCCGATTATGACATGAAGCATAAAGAGTTTACCGAAACATTTAAACGTGTTGAAGTGCCTCGTGCTTTAAAAACAATTACACCAGATCCAGTAGCAGCGCCAGTTACAGGCGAAGCTAAACCGGAGCCAGCACCTAAGCCAGTTAATGGAGAAGGTCGTGTTAAATTCTGGGAGAAATTTAAAAACAACTTAATCGATTTATTTAAAGAGGAAGATGAACTCTTAAATAAATAAAAACGAACCCTTAACGATACCCATTTCATTCTAACTTTCTAAACTCGTTTATATGATTCACTTCGATCTTCCTAAACAAAAATCTTCTATCATAAAAGTACTTGGTGTTGGTGGAGGCGGAAGCAACGCAGTTAACTTCATGTTTGATCAAAATATTGAAGGTGTTGATTTCATTATTTGTAACACCGATGCCAAAGCCATTGAGCAAAGTCGAATTCCCAATAAAATTCAGTTAGGGCCACACCTTACACAAGGGTTGGGTGCGGGTGCAAATCCTGAAGTAGGCAAACTCGCTACCGAGGAGTCACTTGAAGAAATCAAGCGCATTTTAGAAGTGAATACTAAAATGGCATTTATTACAGTGGGTATGGGTGGCGGAACCGGTACAGGTGGCGCACCTATCATTGCACAAATTTGTAAAGATCTAGGTATTTTAACTGTGGGTATTGTTACAACACCTTTTGGTTTTGAAGGTCCACGCCGTTTGCAACAAGCGCAAGAAGGGATTGATCAATTAAAGCCACACGTAGATACGCTGCTTGTAATTAGCAACGATAAATTACGTATGCAATACGGTAATTTAAAAATGAAAGAAGCATTTGGTAAAGCAGATAATGTGTTAGCAACTGCTGCTAAATGTATCACCGATATTATTAATAGTAGAGGTCATATCATAGTTGACTTTGCAGACGTTTGTACCGTAATGAAAAATGGTGGTGTGGCCATTTTAGGTAAAGCAGAAGTAGAAGGTGAAAATAGAGCCCAACTTGCTATCGAAGAAGCCATTGCTTCTCCATTATTAAATGATAGCGATATTACTGGGGCAAAATGGATTTTAATTAATATCAATAGTGCCGAAGGTGATTACGAGTGCACCATGGATGAATTAGAAATTATCAACAACCACTTACGCATGCAAGCCGGAGAAGATACGGATGTTATAGTAGGTATGGGTTACGATAATACACTCGATAAAAAAATTGGTATCACACTAGTGGCAACTGGGTTTGAACATAAAGATCCATTTGCTAAAAGTCCAGTGAATACAAAAGCGGTTCCTCAAGAAGAAAAAATTGTAATGACCCTGCAAACAGAGCAACCTGCTCCAATGCCTGCAATTACTTTTGTTGAGCCGGTTGTAGAAGAAGTTGCGGCTCCAATTGTTGCGGCTACACCTGTTGTTGAGGCTGCTCCAGTTGTTGCTGCCGCTCCAGTTGTGGAACTTCCAACCATGCAAGCGCTCGTGCAACAAACTTTGCCATTAGAGCAAAACGATCCATTAATGATGCGTCCAACTTTTACAGCACCCGTTGTAGAAGAGGAAGTTTATGTTGCCCCAGTTGCAGCATACGTTGCACCCGAAGTATATATTGCACCAGTAGAAGATACAGCTCCTGTTGTGGAAGAACGCTTTGTACTTCAATTTGAACTGAGTCCAGAAATTACAGAAGAAGTGGTGTTACCAGAAGTAGAAGCTGAAATTGTGACGCCTCCTGTAACTGCATCAGAAGCTTTACTTCAATTTACAGTTAACGATACACCAACAGCGCCTGTGTCAAGTACGCCTGCATTTACGGGTACGATTTTAAATAAGCCTACTAATATTTATGCAGATGAAACAGTGGCGGCAGCGCCAGTAGTAAGTGTGCAAGAAGTAGCGCCAATGCAAGAAGTAGCTGTGCAAGAAATTGCTATGCAAGAAACTGCGCCGGTACAAGATTTTACGCCCGCACAAGAAGTGGTGGTTCCGGTGGCACCAATCGCAGTAGGCATTGCATCATCTGTGGCGTATATCGCACCCAACCCAATGACAGCGCAACCTGCACCAGCAGCCCCTGTTCAACAATCGTATAGAACCTCATTTGGTGAGTCGTTAAATGAATTAGAAGAAGATGCGGAATTAGGTCTTTGCGATATGGAATTAATTGAAAAACCTGAAATGCCTTCTTATAGTCAGGCCACCAATATGGCAGCACCTGCTTCATTTATTGATGACTCTATGTTTGATGATGCAGAAGAGCAAAAGCGCAGAGCCGCAGAACGCATCCAAAAGTTACGCAACCTATCATTTAATATGAGTGGTGGTGGTGCAGAGTCTGGTAGCGAATTTGACAATGTGCCTGCTTATGTTAGAAGAAATATGGAACTTTTTGGAAGTACGCTTACTACAGTTGAAGATTTTTACAGTAAGTATACGGTAGGAAAAGACGATAAAGATCAAACACAAATATCAACGCTGAATACCTTTTTACATGGTAAGAAGCCCGATTAATAGCCTTTAACTTTGTTTTAGCCTGGTGATTTTAGTTGTAGATCCCAACCTTTTGGTTGGGATCTTTGTTTATACCACATAAAGCTTAATTTACAGATATGCCAAGCGTATTAATAACAGGAGGAACAGGACTCGTAGGAACAGCGGTTAAAGCATTACTCGAACAAAAGGGGTATGAAGTTATTGTATTGACTAGAAGTAAGGCACCCCTTAAAGGTCAGGCCCACTGGGATATTAATGCGGGAACCATTGACAGCACTGCAATTGCAGCCGCCGATTATATTGTTCATTTAGCAGGCGCTGGTGTTGCAGACAAAAGATGGTCTACAGTGCGCAAGCAAGAAATTTTAGATAGCCGTACCAAAAGTAGCGCGCTACTTGTTAAAGCTTTACAAGAAACGCCCAACAAAGTAAAAGCAGTGATTAGTGCATCGGCCATTGGATGGTACGGGCCGGATCAAAATAATAATCATAGTAATGATTTAGAAGCGCAAGGTTTTGTAGAAACTGACCCGTCTTATCCTGATTTTTTAGGGACTACCTGTGCTGCCTGGGAAGCGTCTATTGCACCCGTTACCGCAAATACAATTGGTTTACAAAAACGACTAGTGTGTTTACGAACCGGCATTGTACTTAGTAAAAATGGAGGCGCTTTAAAAGAGTTTTTAAAACCGTTGGCGGTAAGAATGGCTGCTGTTTTAGGAAACGGCAAGCAAATGATAAGCTGGATAGATAATAGAGATTTAGCAAAAATGTTTGTTTTCGCACTCGAAAATGAAAACATTAGTGGCAGCTACAACGCAGTGGCACCAGCACCTGTAAGCAATAAAACCCTAACACAAACACTGGCAAAAGTGTTGTATGGTAAATTTTATATGACTACGTACGTGCCTAGTTTTGTTTTAAAAATAATGCTTGGAGAAATGAGTATTGAAGTACTTAAAAGCACCACCGTATCTGCACAAAAAATAATAGATGCAGGTTTTGTGTTTGATTATCCAGCAATTTCAAAAAGTTTATCGACCCTCGATTTATAAGTTTCGCCCCTCCAAAAAACTATAAGTCTTTTTTACGGTGCATAAAAAAGCAAAAAGCCCAAATAGCTGTTGTAAGAAATAATGATAGTGCTATTTGTGATGGCACTTCCGACAAAGACTTTTCGTAAGCTGTTTTTATATCTTTCCCAAACCTACCTATAAACGCAGGTGCTACAATCATGCGGTCTGAAATTTCAAAGGGCAAGTAACGTCCAATATCGCCGCCTATTTTTGTAGCTTTTATTTTTAAATAACCAGTTGCAATATTTTCTACAATCAGGTAGTAAAATAAAAATATGCCTAGTGCTATAAATGCTTTTTTTATCAGATAGCCTAGTAGAAAAGCAATAGAAAGTTGCGCAAAGGTTTGCAAGAAAAAGAGTCCAATATAATACGACTGATCCCAAATTTTACTGGCATCAAAGGTGCTGGCATAGATGCTAAACCCAATGGCAACAAGGGTGTAGAGGATGGTGGTAATACTACTTACAATCAGTACATCCATGAGCTTGCTGGTCATAAATTGACGCCTAGTCCAGCCATCAATAACATTCTGACGCTGTGTTTTGTACTGATACTCGTTGGTTACCAGCATGATCACTAATATAGAAGGGAGAATAACAAAAAACGAAGAAATATACGCTACCGTATGCCAGGTTTCAGGAAATGCAAAGGGGTTGCCTAATAACATTTTAGCCAGCATGTCGGTACCTTTTTGAGTTGTAATGTCTAGGTACACATTATAAAACATGAGGTTGGCAGCAGGGTAGGTAAGTAGTACAATAATAAGCATGGCCCAAAACGCGGGATACTTTTTTATTTTAAGCCATTCTATTTGTAGTAATGAAAACATATCGTTAGCGTTAGTCGTTGGTTAATTCAAAAAATTTAGTTTCTAAACTTTTCTTTTTGAGTTGTAATTGTTGAAGCGTAATGCCTTTTTCAAAACAGTATTTATTAATATTGTCTAGTTGCGCTGTTCCTACAGGGTAAAATAGTTGCAAGCAATTCGCATGCTTTTTTACTTTAGAAAAACCACCCATCGTTTCAACAATAGTATGTAGTGCGTCATTATTAGATGCGGCAATTTCAACAATATCTTCTTGCGCGAGTACTTCATCTACGGGCCCTGCCGTTAATAGGGTCCCCTTTTTTAAGATGGCCACATGCGTACATACTTTTTCTACTTCATCGAGTAAATGGCTGGCCATAATGATGGTTTTGCCCGCTGCTGCAAGTGATTGTATGAGGTCTCTAATTTCGGCGATACCAACAGGATCTAATCCATTGGTAGGTTCGTCAAACACAAGTACATCGGGGTTGCCAAGTAATGCGGCGCCAATTGCAAGGCGTTGTTTCATGCCTAAACTATAGCTGCTGAATTTACTTTTTTTGCGCTCAGTTAATTTTACAATTTCGAGTACTGTATCAATGTCGGCACTGTTACCCCTACCACTAATGGCTTGTGTAATTTTTAAATTATCTACCGCCGACAAATAATGATAAAAATTGGGTGTTTCAAGTAAAGAGCCAATTTGTTTTCTGTTATTGGTTTGAGGGGAATTACCAAACCAGCTAAACCGTCCAGTGTCAGCGTGGAGTACGTCTAAAATAATACTGAGGAGCGTTGTTTTACCACTGCCGTTAGGCCCTAGTATACCAAACACAGCGCCAGCAGGCACTTCAAAACTTACGCCATCAAGCGCTGTGAGTTTACCGTAGTTTTTTGAAACACCGGTAATCGTTAAAATTGGATGCATAGAAAAAATTAATTTCTGATGGGTCTACCGCTTTTTAAAACACTTTGAATTCTTTCAAGTGTTTTTTTCAAGCCGCATAAACTTAAAAAAGCTTCACGTTCTAAATCTAGTAAATATTGTTCAGATACTAGACTTTGTTCACTCAGGTCTCCACCACACATCACATACGCTAACTTTTTAGCGATCACTGCGTCATGCGCAGTTGCATAACCTGCTTTTTGCATACCATTGATACCTGCTAAAAGTGCACCTAGCGCAGATCTTCCTAGTACTTTTACGTCTTTGCGTATGGTTGGCATGGTGTAGCCTTGTGCGTGTAAATCAAGTACGGCCGCTTTTGCAGTGGCAATCCGGCGTCCTATATTCATGACGATTTGATCCTGTCCCTTTCTGAAAACACCCATGTCAAAAGCCTCAGCAGCAGAGGTCGCTACTTTTGCAGTGGCAATGGATAAGAATCTATTTTTGAGGGTAATGGTTTCTGGTTCTTCGTCATGCATTTCATCGCCGGCGCGCAATACAAACTCTTTGGTGCCACCACCGCCCGGAATGAGTCCTACGCCTAGTTCTACAAGACCTATATACGTTTCTGCGGCAGCGCAAACAACATCGGCATGAAGGCTCATTTCGCAGGCGCCACCAAGCGTTAGCGCGTGTGGCGCAACAGCTACGGGTATGCTCGAATAGCGCACACGCATCATGGTGTTTTGGAACATTCTGATGGCCATGTCTAGTTCATCATATTCCTGCTCAATAGCAAGCATAAATATCATACCCACGTTAGCACCCGCACTAAAGTTAGGGCCATCATTGGCAATCACAAGTCCATTGAATTTTTCTTCCGATAAACTAATGGCTTTGTTGAGTCCTTCCAACACTTCACCACCAATACTATTCATTTTGGTATTCCATTCAAAGCCTGCTATACCATCACCAATATCATATAAACGGCAAGCGCTGTTTTTCCAAACTAGTTGATCGGCCTTATTTTTTAATACTAAAAAGGCATCACCCCCCGGAAGCGCTTTATAAGAACCCGATGCTACATCGTAACAAAGTTTTTTACCATTTTCTATTTTATAAAAACTAGTGGCACCGCCCGCTAGCATGGTATCTACCCATGGTGCAACTGCATGCCCAGCGGCTTTCATGGCAGCTACTGTTTTGGCAACACCCAGTGTGTCCCAACTTTCAAAAGCACCAATTTCCCAACCAAAGCCCGCCATCATGGCGTCGTCTACCCGGTAGAGTTCATCACTAATTTCTGGAATACGGTGTGAGATATAAGAAAACAAACCGTAATGAAATGCTTTGTAAAAATCTCCAGCTTTATCTGGTGCTGCTTGTAATAATTGAATTCTTTGTTTTAAATCATCAATTGGTTTAGCAGCTTCAAGGCTTGCAAATTTTGGTTTTTTGCGCGCGCTGTATTCGAGTGTTTCTAAATTCAGGGTTAATATTTCTTTACCCGCTTCCGATTTTATTTTCTTAAAAAATCCTTGTCCTGTTTTATCACCCAGCCAGTTGTTAGCAAGCATTTTTTCTAACCAACTAGGAATGGTAAAAATAGCGCGCGCTTCGTCGTTGGGGCAATTGTCTGCAACGCCTTTTGCCACTTTAACAAGGGTGTCAATACCCACCACATCGGCGGTTCTAAATGTTGCCGATTTTGGACGTCCAATAATAGGTCCAGTAAGTGCTTCAATTTCATCGATCGTGAGGCCTAGTTTTTCCATGCTATTAAAAATGAGCATGATGCTAAAAACCCCAATACGATTGGCGATAAAGGCAGGCGTATCTTTACAATGCACCGTTGTTTTGCCTAAAAACAAATCACCATATTCCATTAAAAAATTGACTACATCAGGGCTTGTGTGTGGCGTAGGAATAATTTCTAATAAACGTAAATATCGTGGTGGATTAAAAAAGTGCGTTCCACAAAAATGTTTTTTGAAATCTTCGGATCTCCCTTCTGCCATTAAATGAATAGGAATACCAGATGTATTAGAAGAAACAAGCGTACCTGGCTTTCTATATTTTTCTACTTTTTCGTACATCATTTGTTTGATGTCGAGGCGTTCTACTACTACTTCAATGATCCAATCTACAGCCGCTATTTCTGGTAAGTTATCGTCAAAATTTCCGGTCGTAATTTTTTTAGCCGTAGCTTTTGTATAAACAGGAGAAGGATTACTTTTTAATGCAGCTTGTAAAGCGTCGTTTACAAGTTTATTTCGTTCCTGCGGTTTGGTACTTTCTATGGCTTCTTTTGGAACCATATCAAGTAGTAAAACATTTACGCCAATACCTGCAAAATGACACGCAATGCGGGAGCCCATCACACCGCTTCCTAAAATGGCAACTTTTTTAATACTACGCTTCATAAAAATGCTTTGCGTAAAATTAGTTAGTTATGCAACTATTTTAATCAAGGGGGCCAACTATTTTTTCAACATACCGGTATTTTGGGCCTTGATGGAGCATATTTACCTTTTAACCATTTTAGACCTAAATTGCCCCTCAATCAGTTATTTTTGTATTCTATGGAAGTGACACCCCAATTAGTTGACCAATTAGCCCATTTATCGAGGCTTTATTTTTCCGATGCGGAAAAGGCTTCGGTACAGCAGGACTTACAAAAAATGGTGGCTTTTGTGGAGCAATTAAACAAGGTAGAAACCACGGGCGTGGAGCCTTTACTGCATATGGGTGGCGCGGTAAATGTTTTTAGAGAGGATGAAGTGAAGCAAACCATTACCAGAGAAGAGGCGCTTTCCAATGCGCCTGATGCCATCGATCCCTATTTTAGTGTACCAACGGTGATAAAAAAATAAACAACCTATGTCTGAAGCAATTATCAAGTTAGAGGAAATTAAAAAAGATTACTACATGGGTAATCAGGCTATTACCGTATTAAAAGGTATTACGCTCGATATTTTTAAAAACGAATATGTGGCCCTCATGGGTCCGTCGGGGAGTGGTAAATCTACCCTCATGAACATACTAGGTTGTTTGGATTCTCCAACAGGTGGCAAGTATATTTTAAATGGCAAAGACGTTAGTAAAATGCCTGACGATGACCTTGCAGAAGTACGTAATTCTGAAATTGGATTTGTATTTCAACAATTTAATTTATTACCCCGTTTATCTGCTGCCGAAAACGTAGCCCTTCCATTAATTTATGCAGGTGTCAGTAAAAAGGTACGTATCGAAAGAGCCCTCGAAGCACTTGATAAAGTAGGCTTAGCTGATCGTAGCCACCACAAATCAAATGAGTTAAGTGGAGGTCAAATTCAGCGTGTAGCCATTGCCCGTGCCCTTGTAAACAATCCGGCTATTTTACTTGCCGATGAACCTACGGGTAACCTCGATTCTAAAACATCAGTAGAAGTGATGGAAATATTTGGAAAAATTAGAGCCGCAGGTAATACCGTAATTCTTGTTACCCACGAAGAAGATATTGCTGCCTATGCCCACCGCGTGGTTCGTTTACGCGATGGCCTGGTAGAAACAGATATCACTAAATAATCATTTATTTTTTGAACTTTTCGGTCTTTTGTTTGTTAACGAAACAAAGACAGTAATAGCGCTATGGCACAAAAGATATATACCAAAACAGGAGATCTAGGTTTAACCTCATTAATAGGGGGTACAAAAGTGCCCAAAAGCAATTTAAGAATTGAAACTTACGGAACTGTCGATGAACTTAACTCATACATTGGGTTGGTGTCTGATATGTTTGCACACGACCATACCCGCACTTTATTAAAAGAAGCGCAAGACCGTTTATTTACAGTAGGGTCTTCATTAGCATGTGACCCGGACAAAGAGCCGCTCATGAAAATTCCTGATTTAAAAGAAGAAGACATTACTTTATTAGAGCGTGAAATAGATGCGATGAATGAAGTGCTGGTGCCTATGAAATCATTTATTATTCCGGGTGGTGATGTGGCTGTTTCTCATGCGCACGTTGCTAGATGTATTTGCAGAAGAGCAGAAAGAGGTTGCGTTAATCTAATCGAAAACGAATTATTTGTAGACCCACTTGTCATTAAATACCTAAACCGTTTATCGGATTATTTATTTACGTTGGCGCGCTTTATTTCGCATACCAATGGCGCGCAAGAACTAGCCTGGAAGCCACGCGTATAAGATTCGTAAAATTTTATTGGGGTTCTACAATGTATCCGTCTTTCATGTGAATGACACGATCACTCATTTTTGCGAGTGCTTCATTGTGTGTTACAATTAAAAATGTTTGCCCCATTGTTTTTTGTAAATGCAAAAACAGTTCGTGTAATTCCTGTGCATGTTTGCTATCTAAATTTCCGGTAGGCTCATCTGCAAAAACAATGTCTGGATTGTTAATGAGTGCTCTTGCTACTGCAACTCTTTGTTGTTCTCCTCCCGATAGTTCCAAAGGTTTATGAGATGCTCTATCTTGTAAACCTAATATTTTTAAAAGATCAAGAGCCCTTGCTTCTAAATCATTTTTATTGGTACCCGCAATCCATCCTGGAATACACACATTTTCGAGTGCTGTAAACTCCGGTAACAAATGATGAAATTGAAACACAAAACCAATATGTTGGTTTCTAAATTTTGCGAGTTCTTTTTCTTTTAAAGTATCAATGCGCTGGTCATTGATCCAAATTTCTCCCGAATTGGCTTTGTCTAAACTGCCCAAAATATGGAGTAAAGTGCTTTTTCCTGCCCCCGATGAGCCTACAATACTTACGATTTCCCCCTTATTTACAAAAATATCTACGCCTTTTAGCACGTGCAGGCCGTTGTAATTGCGGGTAATATTAGTAGCTTTTAGCATGGATATGAGTGTGTTATACAGGTTTAAAGGCCTAAATGTTACTACAAACCTACATTAGTACGGGTTAAATTTAGCGAATATTAATAATTTGTTTACAGCTGGTGGGCAACTCCAATTTGGTAATTTGATAGATACGGCTACATTTGCAAAAATATTAAACACTGCATTATGTTTTGGACATTAGAATTAGCCAGTTATTTAGAAGAGGCTCCTTGGCCTGCTACTAAGGACGAATTGATCGATTATTCTATCCGTAGCGGTGCGCCTATCGAAGTAGTTGAGAACCTTCAAGAGTTAGAAGAAGAAGGTGACGTATACGAAAGTATCGAAGACATTTGGCCAGACTATCCAAGTCAGGAAGACTTCATGTTTAACGAAGACGAATACTAGAACGTAGCACATGATTCTTGATGAGCTTACGCAACTAAATAAATATGTAAGGGTCCACCCCAGATTTGAGGTGGCCTTTGCTTATATATTAGATACCAATTTTGATACCATGCCAGAAGGCAAGTACGAAGTGGATGGTAAAAATATTATTGCGATTATTTCGCATCAACCTGCTGTATCAATTTTAGATTCCTGCGCAAGTTTTGAATGTCACAATACATACATAGACATTCAAGTTTGTTTTAGTGGAATAGAAACAGTGGGATGGAAATCACGCAGCACCTGCCTAGAACCTAGGGGTGAATATGATGCAAAAAGCGATGTCTTATTTTTTGAAGACGCGCCCGATCATTTCTTTAAACTACACGCAGGTCAATTTGGAATTTACTTTCCAGATGACGTACATGCACCTATGATTGGCGAAGGAAAAATTAGAAAACTAATCTTAAAAGTGAAAGTAGACTAAGCTAGCTTTTCTTAAACGTCAGTTTAAAATAAAGCAGTACAAGTGATAGGACTAACACTATCGCGTTTGCCGCTATAACCGGCCCGCTACCCGTGCTAATGCCGTAATAGAGCCATATAATAGTACTCAGTACTACAATGAGAATCATATAAATACTTAGATCGCCTACACTCTTTGTTTTATAAGCCTGCCATACTTGTGGCATAAATGTAATGGCACTTAAAAAGGCGCCGATATAACCTATAATTTCGTTCATAAGATTTGTATGAGGTCTGTTCGACTTGTGCGTTTGAATTGTCTTTGCGATTATTCTTGGATCCCTAATTTTTGCATCACTTCGTTGCTTACACCTGTCATAGAAAAACCTCCATCATGGAATAGGTTTTGCATAGTAACCATACGTGTAAGATCAGAAAATAAAGTAACACAGTAATTAGCGCAATCTTCGGCAGTTGCATTACCTAGTGGCGCAATGGCGTTTGAATAATCGTAGAAATCACCAAAGCCTTTGATACCCGTGCCCGCAGTGGTTTTAGTAGCCGATTGAGAAACGGTATTGATACGCACCTTTTTTTCTAGACCATAATGGTAACCAAAACTACGCGCGATAGATTCAAGCATTGCTTTGATATCAGCCATATCGGTATAAAAAGGGAAGGTTCTTTGTGCAGCCATATATGAAAGTGCAACAACGCTGCCCCACTCATTAATCGCATCTAATTTTTTTGCTACTGATAACATTTTGTGAAATGACATGGCAGAAACGTCGATGCCTTTCATAAAATAATCGTAGTTAGACTCGGTGTACGGAACATTTTTTCTGATGTTCACACTCATTCCAATGGAGTGAAGTACAAAATCAATTTTGCCACCTAGTACTTCTTGCGACTCGGTAAATAACTTTGTTAAATCTTCGATACTAGTAGCATCGGCAGGGATAATTTTTGAATTAGTAGCCTCTGCTAATTTATTGATCTCACCCATGCGCATAGCAATAGGTGCGTTGGTTAATACAAATGTGGCACCTTCTTCGTGTGCTTTTTCAGCCACTTTCCAAGCTATTGAATTAGCGTCTAAAGCGCCTGTGATAATACCTCTTTTCCCTTTTAATAAGTTGTAAGCCATAGTTTGTTGTTTACGTATCGTAAAAGTAAATAAAATAGATTAAATGACCCTTATTCTTCCACCATTTCTGTGGCAGTCGCCATAGCGGCTGGTGTAGGCTTTTCGCCACTGAGCATTTGAGCAATGGCGTTTATGCGCTCATCTTTGCTGAGGCGCTTAATATGTGTTGCAATACCGCTCTCTTTACTTTGCTTGTACACAAAGAAGTGCGCATTTGCTTTTCCTGCAATTTGAGGTTGGTGCGTAATGCAAATAATTTGACGACTAGCAGCTAGGCCTTGCATGATAATGCCCACTTGTTTTGCGGCTTCACCAGAAATACCCGTGTCAATTTCATCAAAAATAAGCGTAGGCAAATTAACCGATGTTGCCACTAACGATTTGATGCAAAGCATAAGTCTACTCAATTCACCACCACTTGCTACTTTTTTAATAGACTCGTATTTTCCACTTTTATTGGCGTCAAATAAAAATTCGATTTGATCGGTACCAAAAGCGTTAAGATTCGTATTCGTAATACTTACTTGTATGCTTGCATTGGGCATGCCCACTTGTGCAAGTAAAGTGTTTACAGATTTTTGTAAAGGAGCGGCTTGTGTTTTGCGAGCAGCAGAAATTTTTGCCGCAATACCTGTGGCCGCAGCAAGTGTTTCTTTTTCCTGTTTGGTATGCGCTGCAATAGCGTCATCAATATTTTGAACCGCTAATAATTTTTCGGATAATGACGCCCAAATATCTAAGAGTTCCTGTGTAGTAGTAACGCTATGTTTTTTTAAGAGCTTAAAACCAGCAGCCATACGCTCATTAATCGTATGTAAACGTTCTTCGTTGGTTGAAATGGTATTTTCTAAACGCGAAAGTTCTGATGCAATGTCTTGAAGTTCTATATGGGTAACCTGTAATCGGTTAATCAGATCCGAAACGCCCTCATGCACACTGGTAAAGGGTTGTAGCTGTTGCAACATTTGCTTGACCACGCTTACAACCGGTGTTTCGGCGTAGGCGAGGGCATGACTGGTGCCAGCAAGAGCTGTTTTAATGCCTTCGGCGTTGTTTAAAAGCACAAGTTCCTGTTCCATCAGTTCAAGTTCATTCGTTTGAAGTTGCAACTCTTCAAATTCATCTAATAAAAACTGATTGTAATCGGCTTCTTTGGTAAACGCTTCTTTTTGAGCAAGCAGCGCAGCTAATTTTTTTTGTGCCGATAAATAAGCCTGGTAACTATTTGTAAAAGATTGTAATAAATTTTCGTTTCCAGCAAGTGCATCAATAACAGTGCGCTGAAAATCGGTACTACCTAATTCGAGTGTGTCAAATTGTTGATGCAGATCTACTAGTAATGACGCCACGCCGCGCAGTGTTTGTAAACTTGCAGGGGTATCATTAATAAACGCCCTTGATTTACCATTGGGTGCGATTTCTCTACGAAGCACTAGTTCCGACTGGTCTATGTCCATGTCTTCTTCTAGTGATTGTAAATAAGAAGTAACTGCTTTATTGTTTGCTATAGAAAAATAACCTTCAATAAAACATTTTTTTTCTTTGCTCACAAGACTGCTGCTATCTGCGCGCTCTCCTAAAATTAAACTGAGTGCACCCATCAAAATACTTTTACCAGCACCTGTTTCGCCGGTAATAATATTAAGCTTATCAGAGAAATCAATTTCGATTTCATCAATGATCGCATAGTTTTTTATGTGGAGCTTTGTTAGCATAGTTCTAATCTGCTGCAATTTAGGTAAAACAAACTATTTGCAGCGCGCAATACCGGCTTTGGCGCGTTGATCCAACGAGTTTTTATAGCTATGTTCTTCCATGGATAAGCACTGCTCGTAAAATGCAATGGCTTCTTGTTTTTGACCACGCTTTTCAAGTATTTGACCTGCTTGAAGCGCTGCCCTTGCGGCAAAATAAGCGGTTTGGTTGGCGCCTAATTGAATGGTTTGTTTGTAGTAGGTAATGGCTTCTGTGTCTTTACCCATGTCTTCATAAATGCGGCCAATACGGTATACATATTCTAGTTTGTCTCCGGCGCTGGTAAACAATACTTGCTTGCCTTGTAAAATAGCAAGTGCTTCTTTGGTGTAACCACCATCGGTTAGCAGCCTTGCTTTAAGGAGCAGGGGGTTAGGCCAAACACCCGTTTTTGCCTCTTTTAATGCTTGTTTGTCTGCGTCCGTGTCTGTGCCGCCGCGCAAAAAAATTTGCTTGCGCGCCGCCGAGGCGGCGCGCATATCGCCCTTCAAAAAATTTGCCCAGCTCAGTTTTTGAAGCGCGTCTTTAATGTAAAAATTGCCTTTAAATTGCTCGGTGTATTTGGTCAATAGCGGCGTAGCAGCGTCCAAATCGAGTGCATACAGTTTTGCGCATCCTAATTCAAAATCCCAAAAGGGTAGGGATAAATAGTCGGTGCTTTTATTTCTGTTTTCAATAATGTTTTTTGTTTCGATACTTGCTTTGTGGTTCAGTGCTAAGTTAGCAGCCGTCCAGGCGTGTAAATGATTGTTAACGAGGTCCAGCTTTTTGTCTTTGATAAAAGCCAGTGCTGCATCTTTTTCATTTTGTAAATGAAAAAGCAGGTACGGATAAATAAAATGTGATTCGGAACTAAATAATTTGGCCCAAACATCTGAGCCATTGGCAAAATTTGCAACCAGCGCCATGCCTTGTTTTTGTGAGCCGCGCATGCCTAGTAAATTCGTTAACCACTGATAGCCTTTGGGAACCGTGCCCACAATACCGTGTAGTGCACCATAGAGTAAATCATCACCGGTAAAGGCAGGGAATTTTTTGTTGTTTTCTTCGGCCAGCATAAAGGACCTTCTAATATCCCATCCAGCGTCCCAGAAGTGCCCAAATTTCAACGATACCATGGCGCGGTGGATGTATACATTGCTGAGGCAGTAGTTGTACAGGGGGTTGTTTTTTGGGCCTTCTTTAAGTACATCAATGGTGCGTTCAAAATTTTTAAACCGCTGCGCATAATCGGCCGGATTTTCAAGTAAAAACAAAATATAAAAATCGGTGTAGGCATCTAGTAAAACAGGCACTAAATTTTGCGGGTTTTGTTGTTTGGCTTTTGCAATCAGTGCAGTGGCTGGTGCAATTTTTAATTTGTTTACCTCAGTATAAGCCTGAATACAAGTAGCATTAAAATCATACACTTTTTGCGCGCAAATACTGTTTGCAAAAAATAAACAAATTAATACTATATGTGCGCTGCGCTGTTTCATGTATTGTATGAATATACCAAAAATAAGAAAGGGTAGCTGTTATAGCTACCCTTTCTTCAAATATTAATACCTGTTGAGGATTATTTTTTGTCTGTACTATCTAGGTTAGCGTCTACTAAAATACGACCGCAGTTTTCACATACGATGATTTTTTTGTGTAAACGGATTTCTGATTGACGTTGAGGCGGAATGGAGTTAAAACAACCACCACAAGCATCTCTGTCAACAGCAACAACGGCTAAACCATTGCGGTAGCTGTTACGGATACGGTCGTAGCTGTACATTAAACGCTCGTCGATATGACCACGTGCATCTGCACTATTTTTATTTAAAGCTGTTTCTTCTTTTTCAGTATCAGCGATGATTTTTTCTAACTCACTTTTTTTGTGGTTTAGCACACCTTCTTTAGAAGCAACTGCTTTTTTAGCAAGGTCTAATCCCTTGATTTTTTCAGTTAATTCTTCGTTCGCATCTCTAATGTGTTTTTCACACAATTTGATTTCAAGTTGTTGGTCTTCAATTTCTTTATTGATGGCTTCAAACTCACGGTTGTTTTTTACGTTCTCGCTTTGCTTTTCGTATTTAGCAATAAGCGCTTCGCTATCTTTCACCATCGATTTTTTCCCTTCGATGAATTCAGAAATACCGTTGATTTCTTCTTCGATTCTTGTTTGACGTGCATTTAAACCAGTGATCTCGTCTTCAAGGTCACTTACTTCCATGGGAAGCTCACCTTTTAAAACTTGAATTTCATCTAGCTTACTGTCTATCTTCTGAAGTTGAAGAAGGTTTTTTAATTTGTCTTCTACAGAGAAATCTTTAACTGATGCCATACTATAGGATTCTTTTGGAGTTTAATGTTTGTGGAACCGAGTCCTTTGCCTTACATGAAATACCCAACCGGATTGGTTTTTGTATCTGATTTAAGGACGGCAAAGGTAGGGAATTTAGGTTGTAAAAGTTCAACTAAAAGCTCTACCGTGTATTGTTCGCTCTCAAAGTGACCAATATCGGCTAGTAAAAGCTGTCCGTTGGCATCAAAATAATCGTGGTATTTGAGATCAGAAGTAACAAATGCGTCTACCCCCATTTCTAGCGCTTTTTGGGTCAAAAAGGCCCCAGAACCACCACAAATGGCAATTTTTTGGAGTTTTTTGCCTAAAAATGGGCTATGTTTAATAGTAGAAATTTTAAATATATGAGCCAAATTTTGTAAAAAATCTGCCTCTGTTACGGGTGCTGATAAATGCCCAATTATTCCGGCGCCAATGCCCGGTCCGGCACCTGGTTTTGGGTCTAAAATCTCAACCTGCGTTAGACCTATTTTTTGGGCTATTTTACCATTAACGCCACCTATAACATTGTCGAGGTTGGTATGTATGGCATAAATGGCCACATCGTGCTTAATCGCAGCGATAACCGCCTTTTCTATATAAGTTGTTCCGTTTATTTTTTTAAGACCGCTAAACACAATGGGGTGGTGCGCTACCACCAGGTTACAACCCCTTGCTACCGCTTCTAGTATTACGGCTTCTGTGGCGTCTAGGGTACAAAGTATGCCGGTGCAAGTCATGTCTGTGGTTCCGGTGAGTAAACCGCAGTTGTCGTAAGCCTCCTGTAAATGAAGAGGCGCAATATTTTCGAGATGGTCAACTATTTCTTTTACTTGCATGTTTGTTATTTGCGTTCCGCTAAATTACCTTCATTCTATAATTAATCTGATGTCTGCAACCGATTTTCTTTTTTTAGATGGTCATTTGATCCGCCAAGATAAGGCCAGCTTATCGGTTAACAACCGTTCTTTCCGCTATGGCGATGGTTGTTTTGAAACCATTCGAGTGGTTAATGGGCAAATTAAACTCGCGCCACTGCATTACGAAAGGCTCTTTACCAGTATGGCCACGTTAAAATTTAACAAGCCGTCTTATATGAACCCCGAGTGGCTTGAAAAAAATATTTTAGATGTGGTGCATAAAAACGGGCATCAAAAATTGGCGCGCGTTAGGGTGATGATATTTAGGGGCGATGGCGGACTCTACGATCCTGAAAATCATTTTCCGCATCACCTCATTCAAAGTTTTAAATTAGGAGAAGCTACGCAAGACCTCAATCAAAATGGTTTAACGCTTGGCATTTATAAGGAAGCAAAAAAATCCAGCGACTTTTTTTCGATGCTTAAATCCAATAATTATTTACCGTACGTAATGGCTGCACTCTGGGCCAAAGAAACAAACCTCAACGATGCTATTTTATTAAATCACGATAACAATGTAGCCGATACCACTATCGCTAATTTATTTATTATAAAAGACGGGATTATTAAAACCCCTGCCATTACAGAAGGCCCTGTTGCGGGTGTCATGCGCCGCTATCTTATTAAAACACTGCGTGAACATAATTACGAAGTACAGGAAACAACCCTTAGTGTAGCTGATGTGCTGGAAGCTTCCGAAGTGTTTTTAACAAGTGCCATTCATGGCATTAAATGGGTGAAGCAAATAGAAAACGCCCAGTACAACAATTCGCTAACCACTGTGTTATACAAAGAGTTTATACAACCTTTATGAAGCCAGTAGTATCCATCATGTGGTTTAGAAGAGACCTCCGTTTGCATGACAATGCAGCGCTCTTTCATGCTTTACAGTACGCCAGTGAAAAAAACGGCGCCCCCGTATTACCCCTTTTTATTTTTGACAAACAAATATTAGACAAGCTCGAAGACAAGTCTGACAAGCGTGTTGTTTTTATAGAAGCGGCATTACAAAAAATGAACGCGCAGTTACAGGCACTTGGTAGTGGACTCACTGTTTTATACAGCACACCACATGAGGCGTTTAAAAAATTACTAACGCAGTATACCGTTGCGCAAGTTTTTACCAATCATGATTATGAACCCTATGCATTAGAGCGCGACACTGCTATTGAGCAGTTACTTGCGTCTCAAAAAATAGGATTTTCTACTTTTAAAGACCAGGTGGTCTTTGAAAAATTTGAAGTGGTAAAAGATGATGGTAAACCCTACACCGTTTTTACACCCTACTCACGCAAATGGAAAGCGTATTTAGCACTGAATCCGGTTACATTATTTGACACAAAAAAGTATTCAAAAAATTATTTTCAGTATACCGCAGAGCCCATGCCTACACTGGCTTCTATGGGTTTTACAGGATCTTCAGCTACCAGTTTTCCGGGTAGTGTACTCGATGTAAACATTGTAAAAAAATACACCGACAACCGAAATTTTCCAGCCATCGAAAATAGCACGTCTAAAATGGGCGTACACCTTAGGTTTGGAACCGTGAGTGTGCGCGAAATTTTATTACAAGCACTACCGCTCAACGAAACCTATGTAAACGAAATTATTTGGCGCGATTTTTACCACGCGATCATGTTTCATTTCCCAAAAGTGGGTAAAGGTGAATCGTTTAAAAAAGAATACGATTTTATTAAGTGGCGCAATAACGAAAAAGAATTTGAACACTGGTGCAACGGCACTACCGGTTATCCAATTGTGGATGCAGGTATGCGCGAATTAAATGCAACGGGTTTTATGCATAACCGTGTGCGTATGATTACGGCTTCTTTTTTATGCAAGCATTTACTCATAGATTGGCGCTGGGGCGAAGCTTATTTTGCGCAAAAATTACTCGACTTTGATTTAGCATCCAACAATGGCGGATGGCAGTGGGCAAGTAGCAGTGGTTGTGATGCAGCGCCTTATTTTAGGGTGTTTAATCCAACCCTGCAAACCGAGAAGTTTGATAAGAACCTTGTGTACATAAAAAAATGGATACCCGAACTAGGTGGTTTCGAGTATCCAAATCCTATTGTTGTGCATGAAGTGGCGCGCAAACGTGTGTTAGAAACCTATGCAGAAGCGCTCAAATCAAAATAATATTCTAGATAAAACTAATCAGTTCTACATCAAAAATAAGTGTGCTATTGGCTCCAATTACTGCACTTACCTGACGGTCTCCATATCCTAAATGTGGTGGAATAAAAAAGCGCCATTTGCTACCGGTAGGCATTAATTGTAAACCTTCGGTCCAACCTTTAATCACCATATTTAATGGGAAAGAAGCAGGCTGTCTTCTTTGTACAGAACTATCAAAAATAGTACCATCAATTAATGTACCGTGGTAATGACAAGTTACTTCATTGTGTGCAAGTGGTTTTTCACCAACGCCTGCTGTTAATACTTCGTACTGTAAACCAGAATCCAAAGTGGTTACTTCAGGTCTTGTTTTATTTTGCGCTAAGAAATCTTGTCCAGCTTTTAAATTTGCTGCTGCTTTTTCTGCTTTCATTTGTGCTAATTGATCGGCTACGCCCATTGTTATAAATTTTTAATCGTTTGCATAAGAAGAAACGGGTTCGCAGGTGCAAACTAAATTTCTATCTCCGTGTGTATTGTTAATTCTTGCTACAGTTGGCCAAAACTTATTGAGTGCTACATAAGGTAAAGGAAATGCAGCTGTTTGACGTGAGTAACTATAATTCCATGTTTCTGCACATACAACACCTTGTGTGTGTGGTGCATTTTTGAGTGTATTGTTTTGCTTATCTGCTTTACCTGATTCAATGTCTTTGATTTCGTGGTAAATGGCAATCATGGCGTCACAAAAACGGTCTAACTCTGCTTTGTCTTCACTCTCTGTTGGTTCAATCATAATGGTACCAGCTACTGGGAAACTCATGGTAGGTGCGTGGAAACCATAATCAATTAAACGCTTTGCAACATCTTCTGCTTCTACACCCGCAGTTTGTTTAAACGGTCTTAAATCAACAATAAATTCATGCGCACAAGTGCCGTTTTTACCAGCATATAAAATCGGATAAAACTTTTCTAAACGCGTTTTCATGTAGTTCGCATTTAAAATCGCATACGCAGTAGCATCTTTAATACCCTGTGCCCCTAACATTTTAATGTATGCGTAACTAATTAGTAAAATGCTTGCAGAACCATACTGCGCAGCACTTACAGCGTATGCAGGATCACCTGTTTGGTGATGACCTGGTAAGAATGGTGCTAATTTATCATTCACACAAATAGGGCCCATGCCAGGTCCACCACCACCGTGTGGAATTGCAAATGTTTTGTGTAAGTTTAAGTGACACACATCGGCGCCAATCATACCCGGGCTGGTTAAACCAACCTGTGCATTCATGTTTGCACCATCCATGTATACCATGCCTCCATTGGTATGTATAAGGTCACAAATATCTTTAATGGTTTCTTCAAATACACCATGTGTAGAAGGATAAGTAACCATCAG
>CAJBRT010000059.1 GCA_903958045.1 uncultured Bacteroidota bacterium
AAAATATAATTACTTTTCGCTAGTTACATTCGAACTACCAATTCTTTCTATTTTTGATAAACTTTCAATCAAACTAGCTATTTGCTTCTTTGTTAAGTTAGTATATCCTCCTGTGCCATTGCCTTCAATAACATATAAGCTTTTGCTAAATTCGTATAGTTGTAATTTATAATTTGGGCTTCTGTCCCAAAGCATTTCAATTTTTTCATTTTTCTCTAATTCATTTAAAGCAGTTCTTAATTCTTTAATGAACTGCTTCAAAACGTCATCTTGTGTAAAAAAAAGAGATTTTATGTCTGTAAGAGTTGTGTATTTAGCATTTTGGAAGCCAATGTAAACATAGAATAATGTGTCCTGTTTTTCTAAATCGACATTCATTGAATAAGATAAGCTAATAGGCCCTGCATTTGCTTCAAGAAGTTTAATAGTTTTCTTTTGACTGAAACCAATTATTGAAATGAAGATTAATGGTATAAACAATAGATGTTTCATATATTTCTTTTAAGGTAAATGTAATAAATTATTATATTATTTAATGTGAATTATCAATGATTAACATTTTTGAACTTTTAATCATTTTAAGAACATCTTGAATATTATTAATTCAAATTCTCTTTTGTTTAAACTATGTTTAAACCAGTAAATAAAGAAGGGTCTCAGTTTTTGACTGAAACCCTTACTAGTGTTGAGTGAACCGGATTGGATTCGAACCAATGACCTACTGCTTAGAAGGCAGTTGCTCTATCCAGCTGAGCTACCGGTCCTTATTAGAGTGGCGCAAAATAAAGAAAAAATGGCCATAATTTCAAAAGAATTCAGGCTATTAGGGCTAAATTCTAATTAGTTAGCCTCGTTTTTCTAAAAGTCTTTACTTTGCATCAAACGCTTACTCGTGAGTTATAATTACCTGCCATTAGACCATAAATGGCTTCATTTTAGCCAGGTTAAAAACCTGTTAGCCCATAATCAGGATGTGTCGATCACTTTTGATGCTCATGATAAAATAACCGCTTGCCGCGCTTATTTGGATCAAAAAATGGCCCAAAAAGATAAAAATTATTACGGAATTAATACGGGTTTTGGTTTTTTGCAAAACATTACCATCGACGATTCTCAAATAGAACAACTCCAATACAATTTAATTGTTTCGCATGCATGTGGTCTTGGTGAGCAGGTGCCGGACCCTATTGTGAAACTCATGCTCATGCTTAAAATTAAGTCGTTGAGTTATGGGTATAGTGGTGTGCAAATTGAAACGGTTAAACGTTTGTTGGAAATGTATAACAACCGTGTGCTTCCTGTGATTTATACACAAGGATCACTGGGTGCTTCTGGTGATTTATCGCCACTAAGCCATTTGAGTTTACCACTTTTGGGACTTGGGGAAGTAACCATTGATGGCGTAAGACACCAGACCGCTTCCGTTATGGAGCGCTACAATTGGTGCCCCATAAAATTACAAAGTAAAGAAGGGTTGGCACTCATTAATGGTACTCAATTTATGAGTGCTTATGGTATTTATTGTTTGCAAAAAGCAGAACATTTAATTGAGATGGCGCATTTGATTGCTGCACTTTCTTTTGATGCTTTTAATTGTACCACAGAGCCTTTGAGCCCTCAAATACATAGCATTCGGGCGCATGAAGGGCAGGTGCTTACTGCAAAAAAAATGCGTGATTATTTAGCAGGTAGTAGCATTGCTAATTCAACGAACAAACAAGTACAGGATCCATATTCATTTAGATGTATACCACAAGTGCATGGCGCTACTATTGGCGCGTTTAATCATGTGCTTGATATATTTATGCGTGAAATCAATTCGGTAACGGATAACCCCAATGTTTTTCCTGACGAAGATTTAATTGTGAGTGGTGGCAATTTTCATGGTCAGCCACTTGCTATTTCACTCGATTATTTAGCGATAGCGATGAGTGAGCTGGCAAATATTTCGGAGCGTAGAACTTATCAGTTATTAAGTGGTCAGCGCGACCTTCCTTTATTTTTAGTAAAAAATCCAGGGCTTCATTCTGGATTTATGATTCCACAATACACAGCGGCAGGTATTGTGAGTGAAAACAAACAGCTTTGTACGCCAGCATCCGTAGATAGTATTTCTTCGTCGAATAATCAAGAAGACCATGTGAGCATGGGTGCCAACGCAGCTACCAAATGTCTTCGCGTTATTGATAATGTAGAAAAAGTACTCGCCATAGAACTTTTAAGTGCAGCACAAGCACTTGAATTTAGAAGGCCCGCCAAAAGCTCCGAACCCATCGAAAAACTGGTGGCTACACTGCGTGAAAAAGTCTCTTTTGTGGCCGCAGATAGGCTCATGCACCCCGATATGGTTACAGCTACCCAAATTATCGGTTCATACGCCTTATAGCGTGGATTTTAGCGTAACTTTGTACGGTAAAAACTGATACATGTCTGAAGAACAGCATTTGAATTTTATTGAAGAAATTGTAGAAGCAGATTTAGCGGCTGGTAAATACGGGTCGATTGTTACCCGCTTTCCGCCGGAGCCCAATGGATATTTACATATTGGCCACGCTAAAAGTATTTGTTTGAATTTTGGCTTAGCTCAAAAATATGGAGGAAAAACCAATTTGCGTTTTGATGATACCAACCCGGTCACCGAAGAAACGGAATATGTAGAGAGCATTAAAAACGACGTACAATGGCTTGGTTTCAATTGGGCCGAAGAATTATACGCTTCCAATTATTTTGATCAAATACATGGCTTTGCCGTTCGCTTAATTGAAATGGATCTTGCGTATGTGGATGATAGTAGTAGCGAAGAAATTGCAGCGCAAAAAGGAACGCCTACACAGGCAGGTACGCCAAATGTGTATAGGAGCAGATCTGTTTCTGAAAATTTGCAACTTTTTGAAGACATGCGCCTTGGTAAATACGCCGATGGCGAAAAAGTGTTACGCGCTAAAATTGATTTAGCAAGTAATAACATGCACATGCGTGACCCTATCATTTATAGAATTAAACACGCGCATCACCACCGTACCGGCAACAAATGGTGCATTTATCCGATGTACGATTTTGCACATGGACAAAGTGATGCCATCGAAAATATTACACACTCAGTTTGTACACTAGAATTTATTCCACACAGAGAACTCTACAACTGGTTTATAGAAAAGTTATCCATTTTTCCTTCCAAGCAATATGAGTTTGCGCGTTTAAACATGACCTATACGGTAATGAGTAAGCGTAAATTATTACAACTGGTACAAGAAAATCACGTAACAGGTTGGGACGACCCACGTATGTCTACCATTTCTGGTATGCGCCGTAGAGGCTATCCAGCAGCGGCTATCAGAGAATTTTGTGACCGTATTGGAATTGCAAAACGCGATAACCTCATTGATATTAGTTTACTTGAATTTTGTGTGCGTGAAGATTTAAATAAAACAGCCGTGCGCCGCATGGTGGTTTTTGATCCCTTAAAAGTGGTCATTACCAACTACACGGGTGAGGGTGAAGTACTTCATTCAGAAAACAATCCAGAAGATCCAAATGGAGGCACCAGAGAAGTGCCGTTTAGCAAAGAAATTTTTGTAGAGCGTGACGACTTTATGGAAGAGCCTTCTAAAAAATATTTTAGACTAGCGCCAGGTCAAATGGTGCGTTTAAAAAGTGCATACATTATTAAGTGCGACGATTTTGTAAAAGATGCCAATGGCAATGTAACAGAACTTCACTGCTCATATATTCCTGAAAGTAAGAGTGGATCGGATACTTCTGGTATTCATGTTAAAGGAACACTTCACTGGGTAAGTGCAGCACATGCTATCCCAGCAGAAGTGCGTTTATATGACCGTTTATTTAATGTAGAAGATGTTGCCGGTGCCGACGGTGATTTTAAAGATTATATCAATACCGATTCTTTAACAGTGGTGCCACATGCATACGCAGAGCCTGCATTGTTAAAAGATAGCATGGGCGTTGGTTTTCAATTTTTGCGCAAAGGATATTTTTGTGCCGATAAAGACAGTACCTCCACAAAACTGGTCTTTAATAGAACCGTTGGTTTAAAAGATACTTGGGCTAAAGAAGTAAAAAAAGGAGCATAGCATATGCACTTGCAAGCTAGGTTTAATAAACACTGGGCTCAAACCTTTCCTCAATTTAGTAAGGATGGCCATTTTGTGCTTGCTCTTAGTGGTGGTGCTGATAGTGTTGTGCTTGCGCACTTGTTAAAAGGTGCTGGCATCAATTTTGAAATAGCCCACTGCAATTTTAAACTAAGAGGAGCGGAGAGTGATAGGGATGAAGCTTTTGTAAAAAACCTTGCTGTTAGTATAGATGTTCCTTTTTCTTGCAAGCATTTTGATACAGAGGTGTATGCTACTGCGCATAAAATATCTATTCAGGAGGCAGCCAGAGATTTGCGTTACGCATGGTTTGCTACTTTTAATACGATTGTTATTACGGCGCATCACGCCAACGATAATATTGAAACGGTATTCATGCATTTGTGCAGAGGTACGGGTATTGCGGGATTAACAGGCATAGAGCCCTATAAAGTGAATGAGCGCTTATTACGCCCACTACTTATTTTTCACAAACAAGAAATTGTTGACTACGCCAAAGAGGCCGGTATTGCATTTGTTGAAGACAGTTCTAATGCGAGTGATAAATACACCCGTAACTTTTTTAGGCATCAAGTATTGCCAGCTGTGCAGGAAGTGTATCCGCAGGCTGAACATAATATTTTACATACCATTAAGCATTTAAGAGAGGTATCGGAAGTCTATAAGGCCGCCATGCAAAAGATTGTAAGCAAGCTGCAATTTATCAATGGCAATGAAATTCAAATACCCGTACTCATGTGGCAAAAAGCAAAGCCACAGGATACCATTACTTTTGAAATGCTATATCCATATGGATTTACAGCTGCTCAAATGCCAGAAGCAATAAAACTTTTAAGTGCTCATAATGGCGCGGTTTTAATTTCTCCAACGCACCGCCTAATTAAAAATAGAAACTGGATGATTTTGGCGCCGCTAGCTACTACAAATACGAGTGTAGTTGTGGTGGATCAAAATGATGCATCCGTAAATTTTCCGGGTGGAACACTTGCCTTGCAAAATACGGCGGCTCAGATTCCAGAAGGCTCTGATAACAATACTTGTTTGGTGGATGCTGCTGCCTTACAATTTCCGCTTATTTTGCGCCCCGCTGCTACCGGCGATTATTTTTACCCATTAGGCATGCAAAAGAAAAAGAAGCTCAGTAAATTTTTTATTGACCTGAAACTTTCTAAAACAGCCAAAGAAAAAGTGTGGGTGCTGGTATCAGACAACCACATTGTATGGGTTATTGGCTACCGCATAGACAACCGCTTTAAATTAGCACCAGCATCTAGTTCAGCAGTTAAACTTACATTTTTACCTACTGCATTATAAATGCAAATAAGCTGACACCTGGCTTACAAAATTTTGAATGGGGTCAAAGCCAGGGAATATTTTACACGCAATGATTAAAAATCCAATCCCCCAAACAGAGCCCCAAAAGTGAGCCGAGTGGTTGATATTGTCGCCACCTCTTTTAGACATATAAATGGTTAGGAGTAAATAAAGTGGGCCAAAAATAAAACCTGGTATAATGGGCGGAATAATAAAAAGCCCAATTTTAATAGTAGGGTCTAAAAACACGCCCGCAAATACCACCGCCGATACGGCGCCGGAGGCGCCAAGGCTTCTGTACTGTTTGTTATTACGCTGCATGATATAGGTGGGGATTAAGCAAACAACAAGTGCCGTTAGGTACATGGCTAAATACAATGCTTTCCCATTTTCATTGAATAAAACAATAAAATATTTTTCTACAAAATCGCCAAACATGTAAAACGAAAACATGTTAAATGCTAAATGTCCAAGATCGGCATGAATAAATCCATTGGTAATAAA
>CAJBRT010000060.1 GCA_903958045.1 uncultured Bacteroidota bacterium
CTGCAAATGGCGTAGGTCAAAATGCATTTGGTTTAGATTCTTTACAAGGCAATAACATTTCATACGTAAATACAAGTGTAGACGTGGTTGCAACTGGCGAAAATTATCCAGTAGCATTAACACAAACACATAGCCGTTACGATACCGAGCAAGGTAACCGTACCGAAGTAATGAAAGAGTTAACACTTGCTGCGTACAAACACCATCCTACAGAAATTCGTGATGAGCGTGCACATGAATTAAAAGGTCAAATTTCTGGTGGTGAAAAATTAAGCAACGAAGAAGTACTTCAAAAGTTTGAAGGTGCTGGTACTTTATATCCAGTATACGATAGACCAGGTATCAAATGGGGTATGAGCGTAGATTTAAATGCTTGTACTGGTTGTGGTGCTTGTGTGGTTGCATGTAATGCAGAAAACAACGTTTCTGTTGTTGGTAAACCAGAAGTATTACGTGGTCATGAAATGCATTGGTTACGTATTGACCGTTATTACAGCGGTGATATGGACAATCCAAATGTAGTATTCCAACCACTTATGTGTCAGCATTGTGACAACGCTCCTTGTGAAAACGTTTGTCCGGTGGCTGCTACCAACCATAGCTCAGAAGGCTTAAACCAAATGACTTATAACAGATGTATTGGTACACGTTATTGCGCAAATAACTGTCCTTATAAAGTACGTCGTTTTAACTGGGCTGATTACACAGGTGCGGATAGCTTTGGTGATAACCAAACAGGTCACGTAAATGATGTAGTATTAAATATGAATGACGACCTTACACGTATGGTGTTAAACCCAGACGTAACTGTTCGTTCTCGTGGTGTGATTGAAAAATGTTCTTTCTGCGTACAACGTTTACAAGAAGGAAAATTAAAAGCGAAAAAAGATTCTCGTCCTTTAGAAGATACAGATGTAAAAGTTGCTTGTCAACAAGCTTGTCCTACAGAGGCTATTACTTTTGGTAATGCCAACAGCAAGCACTCTGCTATCACTAAAGTTCGTTTAGACAATCCTAATCGTAGCTTCTATGTTTTAGAGCAGTTACACGTTTTACCTGGCGTTACTTACTTAGCAAAAGTGCGTAACACCGATGAAAAACACGAAGGAGCAAAACACGAAGAGAAAAAAGCATAATTAAAATAATTGAAATAGAATAAGATGCATTTAAAGTACGAATCACAACTTAGGGAACCGTTGGTTAGTGGTAATAAAAATTACCGCCAAGTAACCGAAGACATTGTTCGCCCTATCGAAGCCAAGCCAACAAGGTTATGGTACATCGGATTCTTCATTGCTGTTGCGCTTTTATTATTTGGCGTATACAGTGTGTACCGTGAGGTTACTTATGGTATTGGAGAGTGGAACTTGAACAAAACAGTGGGTTGGGGATGGGATATCACCAACTTCGTATGGTGGGTAGGTATTGGTCACGCTGGTACCCTTATCTCTGCTATCTTACTATTATTCCGTCAAGGATGGAGAACAGGTGTAAACCGTGCTGCAGAAGCGATGACTATTTTCGCTGTAATGTGTGCGGGTCAGTTCCCTATCTTCCACATGGGTCGTGTTTGGATGGCATTCTTTGTACTTCCTTACCCTAACACACGTGGTCCATTATGGGTGAATTTTAACTCACCACTTTTATGGGACGTATTTGCAATCTCTACTTATTTCACAGTATCCTTATTATTCTGGTATTCTGGTCTAATTCCAGATTTTGCAACCGTTCGTGATAGAGCTTTTACAAAATTACGTAAGCGTTTATATGGTCTTGCTTCATTTGGTTGGACTGGTTCTACTAAGCACTGGCAGCGTCATGAAAGTTTATCACTCGTACTTGCAGGTTTATCTACACCACTTGTATTATCGGTACACACCATTGTATCTTTTGACTTCGCTACTTCAGTAATTCCTGGTTGGCATACTACGATCTTCCCTCCGTACTTCGTTGCGGGTGCAATCTTCTCTGGTTTTGCGATGGTGCAAACCCTTATGATCATTGTACGTAAAGTATTTGCAATGGAAGATTATGTAACACTAGGTCACATCGAAGCAATGAATAAAGTAATTGTACTTACAGGTTCTATTGTAGGTATTGCTTACTTAACAGAATTATTTATGGGTTGGTACTCTCAAAATAAATATGAAGGCTATACTTTCTGGTATTCTCGTGCTTATTTATTTAGCCCTTATGGTTGGAGCTACTGGGGTATGATGGCTTGTAACGTATTAAGCCCTCAAATTTTCTGGTCGCGTAAAATGAGAAGAAATGTTTTTGTAACATTCTTCATGAGTATCATCGTTAACATTGGTATGTGGTTTGAGCGTTTCGTAATTATCGTAACGTCTTTATATAGAGATTATTTACCGTCTAGCTGGTCTGTATATTACAGCCCTACTATTTGGGAAATGGGCTTCTATGCAGGAACTTTTGGATTGTTCTTTACCTGTTTCTTCCTGTTTGCAAAATACTTCCCAGTAATTGCAATTGCAGAAATTAAATATGTACTAAAAACAACTGGCGATGGTTACAAAGATCAAATGAGTGCGATTGAAGCGCAACCATTAGAAGCATTTGTTAAAGATCAAACCCATCATCACTAATCATTTACGTTGAACAAACGATAAAATAGAACACATGGCAAAAAAGAAATTTGTAGTAGGCTGTTTTGAGGATGAAGCGGTGCTTTTTCCAGCAGTTAAAAAAGTGCGTGCTGCAGGATATAAAATTCATGACGTGTACACACCATTTGCGGTACATGGTCTAGATCATGCAATGGGCTTAAGAGAAACAAGTCTTCACACAGCAGGATTTATTTATGGTATTACAGGTACTACAACTGCCCTTAGTACTATTAGCTGGATCTTTACAAAAGATTGGCCTCTAAACATTGGTGGTAAGCCACACTTTGCTTTACCAGCATGGATTCCAATCATGTTTGAGTTAACTGTACTTTTTGCAGCGGTAGGAATGGTATTAACCTTTTGCTACTTATGTCAATTAGCACCAGGTGTTAAAAAGCATCATTTCCACGCACGTGCTACCGACGATTTATTTGTGATGGCCATTGAGTGTACGGATACTACCAACACCGACGACTTGCAAGCATTTTTACAAAGCAACGGCGCTATCGAATTAAGCGTTCAAGTTGCCGAAGAAGGATGGTGGTTTGGTCGTTACGACAACGAAGATGTTCCTTTTCAAAATAAAGAAATTGTTGCAGCATAAATTATTGAATAGAAATCCGATGAAGAAATTATCTATCATACTCGTTCTTACCATCACTGCTATCATTAGCAGCTGTAATGGTGTTAAGCGTGAACCAGGTTCTGCGTACATGCCAGATATGGCGTACAGCCGTGCCTATGAAAGTTACGCAGACCATAGTAACCTAACTGAAAAAGGAATCAACTACACCGCAATGCCTGTCGCAGGAACATTAGCGCGTGGAGCTGAAATGCCTTTTCATATTGAAAAAGATGCGCCTGGTGATACCACCAATTATTACGCGTCTCGTGCTGTAAAAAATCCAATCGATTCTTTATCTAAAACAGATAACGAAGAGGCAGAGCGTTTATACCTGATCAACTGTGGTATCTGTCATGGAGCTAAGTTGGATGGTAACGGTCCATTATGGAAAAATGGTGATGGTCCTTATCCGTCTGCACCAAAAAATCTAATTGCAGATCCAATTGTATCTGTAATGCCAGAAGGACAAATGTTTTATTCTGTTACCTACGGTAAAAACTTAATGGGGGCGTATGCTGCTCAATTAAATCGTAAGCAACGTTGGATGGTTATCAAGTATGTAAAAAACAAGCAATTGGCTGCAAAAGCTGCTAAATAAAAATTTTTTAAAAGAGTAAAGATGGCTTCTATCAAAATGCAATTTGAGGTACCTGCAAAGATGAAAACATGGTCACTAGCATTAATTGCTGTTGGTCTTGTTGCTTTGGTAACAGGTTTAGTGACCAAAGGTTTTAGTGCAGATGAACATGAGCAAACTCAGTTTTGGGGAACACTTATGTACAACAGTATTTTCTGGACTTTGGTGTGTAACGCTGCAATGTTTTTCATTGGCGTAACAACAATGGCAATGGGAGGTTTCCAACAATCATTCCGCAGGGTTCCTGAGGCGATCTCTACGATGGTGCCTATTTTTGGTGCTATTACTTTTGCTGTTTTAATGTATGTAATTTTTGGTCATAAGCACCATATCTACCACTGGTTAGATACAGAAGCGGTTGCTAACGATCCTATCTTAAAAGGAAAAGTTGGATTTTTAAATCCTGTATTCTTTGTTATTTGGACAACCCTTACTATTGGTTTGTGGAGTTTGTTTGGATGGCGCATTCGCAAGCTCAACGAGCAAGCAGATGGTGAGCCAATGACTGCAGAAGAAGGTGCTACTTTTATTTATAAAAATACGGTGCGTGCTGCTACCTTTTTAGTCTGGTTTGGTTTAACAGTAGGTTCTACAATTCCTTGGTTATGGATGATGAGTATTGATCCGCATTGGTACTCTACCATGTATAGCTGGTACACATTTGCAAGTTCATTTGTGTCTGGTATGAGTCTTATTGCACTTTGGGTAATTTATCTAAAAAACAAAGGTTATTTAGAGTTAACTACACAAGAGCACTTACACGATATTGGTAAGTTTATGTTTGCCTTTTCTGTATTCTGGACGTATTTATGGTTCTCTCAGTACATGCTTATTTGGTATGCAAATATTCCTGAGGAAACAGTTTATTTTAAACATAGAGTGCAAGGTCCATACAAAGGCATTTTCTTCTTAAACCTTATCATCAATTTCCTTTGCCCATTAATTATATTAATGAAGCGTTCAGCAAAAAGAAACTATACTCTAGTTGCTTTTATGGCTGTATTAATTTTATTTGGTCACTGGATCGATTTTTACCAAATGGTAATGGGTTCTTTATCTAAAGAGCACGTAACACTTGGTTGGTTAGACTTTGGTATTTTAAGTTTATTTGTGGGTCTTATGATTTTCTTTGTAAGTCGTGCGTTAGCAAGCAAGCCGCTGATTCCAAAGAGTCATCCATTCTTAAAAGAAAGTATCATACACCAAGTATAATTATTTAGACGATTAATATTAGAATCAATAAAATATTGATAGCACATGACAATGTTTTTAACCATAGCCGTAGTAGTTCTCATTTTTGTAGTCATATTTCAGATTGCAAAAGCGAGCGAATATGTATCTGTATTAAAAGGCGAAGAAGTAAGTCGCAAGCAAAACAACAAAATCAATGGTTTATTGATGGTTGTTTTCTTGGTATTAGGTTTAGTGGGTGTTTGGTATTGCAACGAATTGTTGTATGACAAAACATTGCTAGTACAAGATGCAGCGAGTGTAGAAGGCGCAAGAGTGGATAGTATGTTGTGGGTGACACTTGCTGTAACAGGCATCGTGTTTATTGCTACACAAGTTATCTTATTTGTTTTCGCATATAAATACCAAGAAGATACCAACCGTAAAGTTGTATTCTTTGCGCATAGCACTAAACTAGAATTAATCTGGACTGTAATTCCTGCAATTGCTTTGACAGTGCTTGTAGTAATTGGTCTTCGTAACTGGTTTTTATTTACGGGTGAGCCTCCAAAAAATGCAATGGTAGTGGAAGTTACCGGTAAGCAATTTGGTTGGATTTACCGTTACCCAGGAAAGGATGGTTCTTTTGGTAAAAAGTATTATAAAAATATTGACAATGCTAGCAATAGTTTAGGTCTTATTTGGGATGATGAATTAGCACAAGACGATATCGTAATGGAGCAAACTGTTTACCTTATTAAAGGTAAGCCTGTTAAGCTTGTGTTAGGTTCACGTGATGTGATTCATGACGTAGGTTTATCTCATTTCAGATTAAAGATGGATGCGGTACCTGGTATCCCTACTACTATGTGGTTTACACCAAAATATACCACTAACGAAATGAAGGAGCTTACAGGAAATCCAAACTTTGTATATGAAATTTCTTGTGATCAAATGTGTGGTAACGGTCACTACTCAATGAAAGGTGTTATTGAAGTAGTTGATCAAGAAGAATTTGATGCAATCATGGCTAAGCAAAAGCCTTACTACTATACTGCATTTCCTGAAAAGGATCCAAGTGCTGCACCTGCAGACACATCAGTTGTTGCATCAGTTGTTTCTGCAGTAGTAAAAAAAATAAATTAGACAAATAAAAACGAATTAACTTTTTTAAATAAATAGGTATGAGTCACGAAGCAGTTTTACATGGAGATGCACATGGACATGATGATCACGGTCATCACGAACACCATGACACTTTCTTAACTAAATACGTATTTAGCCAAGACCATAAAATGATTGCGAAGCAATTCTTGATCACGGGTATGGTGTGGGCTGTGTTGGGTGGTTTAATGAGTGTACTATTTCGTTTACAATTAGGTTATCCCGATTCTACTTTCCCTTTCCTAGAAGATCTTTTAGGAAAATGGGGTAAAGGTGGACGTATCACTCCGGAAGCATATTATGCACTTGTAACAACACACGGTACAGTACTTGTATTCTTTGTATTAACTGCAGGTTTGTCTGGTACTTTCGCCAACTTCTTAATTCCTTTACAAGTGGGTGCACGTGATATGGCATCTCCTTTCATGAATATGCTGAGCTACTGGTTTTTCTTTGCGGCTAGCATTGTGATGTTGTCTTCTATGTTTGTTGAAACAGGCCCCTTTAGTGGTGGTTGGACAGCATATCCTCCATTGTCTGCATTAGGTGATGCTTCTCCAGGTTCTAAAACAGGTATGGACCTTTGGATTATTTCAATGGCACTATTTGTGGTTTCTTCTTTATTAGGAGGTCTGAACTACATTGCAACCATTTTAAACATGCGTACAAAAGGTATGAGCATGACGCGTTTACCTTTAACTATTTGGGCATTATTCTTTACAGCAGTACTTGGGGTATTATCTTTCCCTGTACTTTTTTCTGGATTTATCTTATTAATTTTTGATAGAAACTTTGGAACAAGCTTTTACTTATCAGACATATTTGTAAACGGTGTAGGCGCTTTACCTAACGAAGGTGGATCTGCTATTTTATACCAACACTTATTCTGGTTCTTAGGTCACCCAGAGGTATACATCATCTTGTTACCAGCAATGGGTATGGTGTCAGAAATTTTATCCATCAATTCACGTAAACCAATTTTTGGTTACATGGCGATGATTGGATCTTTATTTGCAATTGCAATCTTAGCATTCTTGGTTTGGGCGCACCACATGTTTGTGACCGGTCTTAATCCATTTTTAGGATCTGTGTTTGTATTATTAACTTTATTAATTGCCGTTCCTTCTGCTATTAAAGTATTTAACTGGTTAACTACTTTATGGAGAGGAAATATACGTTTCACCCCAGCAATGCTCTTTGCTATTGGTTTTGTAAGCTTATTTATCTCTGGTGGTTTAACAGGTATTTGGTTAGGAAACTCTGCACTCGATATTCACTTACATGATACCTACTTTGTAATTGCGCACTTCCATATTGTAATGGGTGTGGCATCTATGTTTGGTATGTTTGCGGGTATCTACCACTGGTTCCCTAAAATGTATGGTAAGCAGTTAAATAACACACTTGGTTATATCCACTTTTGGGTAACCATTGCAGGTGCTTATTTAATTTTCTGGCCAATGCACTACGAAGGTTTAGCGGGTATGCCACGCCGTTACTACGATTTTAGCATTTGGGAAAGCTTCAAGCAGTTTGGTGAGCTTAACAAGTTTATTAGTTTGGTATCTATGATTGTATTCATGGTTCAATTATTATTCTTGTTCAATTTCTTCTATTCTATTTTTAAAGGAAGAAAGTTAACCAAGCAAAACCCATGGGATGCTACAACACTTGAGTGGACAGCTCCTATCAATCCGGGTCATGGTAACTGGGTAGGTGAAATTCCTGAAGTACACCGTTGGCCTTATGATTACGGTAAAGATGGCGTAGATTTTATAGCACAAACAACACCTGTTGGAGCAGACGAAAGTCAGCACTAAAATGGACAACGAAAACAATCGTTCTAATTCTTTTGCTAGCAAGGCTAAAGATTATTACCAGCTAATTAAATTTACGCTGAGTTTTACGGTTGTGTTTTCTTGTGTCGTTTGTTACTTACTTGCTCCAAAAGTAATAGCGTTTGATTGGTGGATGATTGCCCTTTTGTTTCTAGCTGGAATGCTGGTTACAGGTAGCGCCAACGCCATCAATCAGGCAGTTGAAAAAGATACGGATGCCGTAATGAAGCGAACAGGTTCAAGACCTGTTGCTGCTGGAAGAATGTCCCAAACAGAAGCCTACACTTTTGCTGTGATTGCTGGACTTGTGGGTGTTGGAATGATGTGGTACTTCTTTAATTTGTCTTCGGCTCTTTTATCTGCGTTTAGTTTGTTTTTGTATGCTTTTATTTATACCCCGCTTAAAAAAATAAATTCTATTGCCGTGTTGGTGGGCGCTTTACCTGGCGCATTACCTTGTTTGATTGGTTGGGTGGCTGGCAATGATGATTTTAGCATGGGTGGGTGGATTTATTTTGGCATTCAGTTTTTATGGCAGTTTCCTCATTTTTGGGCAATTGCTTGGGTGGCACATGAAGATTATAGTAAGGCAGGATTTAAGTTGTTGCCCGCTGATAAGGGTCCAACTAAATTTACGGCGATACAAGGCATCATGTATTCAGTACTAATGATTCCAGTAGGGTTCTTGCCTTATTATTTTGGGTATACAGGATTTGTGAGCGCAGTAGTTGTGATGGTTTGTAATGTATTTATGGTGGTACAAAGTATCAGATTGTACCAACAAATGGATGTTAAAGCGGCAAGACGCGTTATGTTTAGTAGTTACATTTATTTACCTATCGTATTACTTGCATTACTCGCTGATAAAATAAAATAGTAGCAACGAATTAAAATTTATTGAGTATGTCTACAATAGCAACAAACGAGCCACAAAGAATTCATCCACACCGTTTTATTATGTGGATTGCTATCGGAAGCATTGTGATGATGTTTGCCGGTATGACCAGTGCTTACATTGTTAAAAAAAATCAAGGTAATTGGTTGGCTATCGAATTGCCGGTTCTGTTCTGGTATTCTACAGCTGTAATTTTAGCAAGTAGTGTAACCATATTTTTGGCCAACACGGCTTTAAAGGCAGGCAAAACTTCATTTTATAAAACCCTTATTACCATCACGGCAATTTTGGGTGTTGTTTTTATAAGCATGCAATGGGAAGGGTTTAAAGATTTAGAAACTAGGGGTATTGCGCTTATCGGACCTCAAAGTAACTCTGCCTCTTCTTTTTTGTTTGTAATAACGGGCCTTCACATGCTCCACGTACTTGGTGGTGTTATTGCCCTAATTGTTACGTTTTTTAGGTCTTTTTGGGTGCAAGAAGGCCAAATAAACCTTGTTCCAACCCAAATTGTAGCTACTTACTGGCATTTTGTAGATGTACTTTGGATTTACCTATTTATATTTTATCAATTGATCGCTTAATTCAAATAAAAAGTTACCCAGAAATCGTCTTTTTTGACTGATAGCCAATATTTTTGCAACGAAATTTTTAATAAGACATGTCAACAGCAACAGTAGAAACAACAAAGTCTTGGGGTGGTGGAAAAAGCCCATTTAACGTCGAGTACGGTAAATTAATGATGTGGTATTTCTTAATGAGTGATGCCTTTACATTTGGTGCTTTTCTGATCTCTTATGGTACCATTCGTTTTTCAACCAATGGATGGCCTGACCCTAACGAAGTGTTTAGAAGTTTTCCGTTTGCTCCAGAAGGGGTACATGCGCCACTTGTGTTTGTGTCTGTTATGACATTTATTTTGATTGTTAGTTCTGTAACCATGGTACTTGCTGTAAAAGCAGGACATGAAATGAATAAGAAGGATGTTGTTAAATACATGATTTGGACCATCATTGGCGGTATTGCATTTTTGAGCTGTCAGGCTTGGGAGTGGAATCACTTACACCACGAAGGTGCATGGTGGGGTCGCAATCCATTTATCAATGCGGATGGAACGGCGTCTTCTACCAACTTTACCAATTACTTTTTTACCATCACTGGGTTCCACGGGTTCCACGTATTTACGGGAGTGTTAATCAATATCATTATGCTGATTATGACGCTTCTAGATAAATTTGAACAACGTGGTCATTACCTCATGATCGAGAAAGCTGGATTATACTGGCACTTTGTAGACTTGGTTTGGGTATTTGTATTTACTTGCTTTTACCTAGTATAATTTATTATTTCAACAACATTAATTTAGAACCTGATGTCACATACTGCGCAACACGAAGAAAACCACGGTAATGGTGAAGTAAAAAAAGTTACCATTATTTTATCTGTATTAACCATTGTAGAATTAATACTTGGTTTCTGGATGATTGGTATTACTTCCGAAGCTTTAAGACTTGCTATCAAAGGCACAATTATTATTTTAATGATGGCCAAGGCGTTTTATATCGTTGCTTATTTCATGCACTTAAAGCATGAACTAAAAAACCTTATCATGACGATTGTAGTGCCTCTAGGCTTGTTTATTTGGTTTATCATCGCCTTCTTATACGATGGTAATTCTTTCAGAAACTTACGTAACACCTACGATCCATACTTCAAAGAGCGTTCTACTATTAAAGTAGAAAAAAAGGCAGAAGGTCATGGCGCAGGACATGAAGCGGGTGCTACGCACGAAGCTGCTGCAGATACCACTGCACATGCAAAAGATACTGCGGCGGTAGAGAACAAACACTAAATGAAATTGTTATCAAATAAGTAAAACCACCGACCTTTGTTTGGTGGTTTTTTTATACAAACCTCTTTACATGAATAAAAAATCAATTTTAGGTTTACTTGTTGCCCTCGGTCTTCCGCTGGTTTGCTATTTGTGGCTTAAATCTGCAAGTGAAAACGCCGTAGATATGCCTCGTAAATACCTATTAGATACGGTGGTTACCCGCATCGAAAAGGGCAAGGAAGTAACGGATAGCATTTGGCATAAAACGGCCAATATTACCCTCGTTAATCAATTAGGTGACACGGTAAGCCTCTACGATAAGAGCTCTAAAATAATGGTGGTAGATTATGTTTTTACGAGTTGTAGAAGTATATGCCCCAAGCTTACATATAATATGCAAAAGCTCCAGCACTCTTTTAAGCTGGGAGGCAATGTGCGCAATAAAATTGATACGGCTGTTGTTCAGTTTGTTTCATTTACCGTAGATCCTGAGCGTGACTCTGTTCCGGTGCTAAAAAATTATGCCGATATTTTTAGAGTCAATCATGACAACTGGTGGTTTTTAACAGGTAATAAAGACAGCATCTACAAATTTGCCTTCGAAGAATTACGCGTAGATAAATTTAGCGAAGAGCCTATCAGTCCTGACTTTGTGCATACTTCAAGGTTTGTGTTACTTGACAAAGACCGTTATGTAAGAGGCTATTACAATGGACTTGATTCAACTTCGGTAGCAAAACTTGCAAGAGACATTGGTTTGTTAATGCTCGAAAAAGACAAGAAAAATAAAGGTGCTATTTTTAGACAAATACTTGACCTGGCTTGGCTTTGGTTGATCATTATATCTGCTACAATATTTTTTGTAGTGTATATGCGTCAGCGCAGAAAAATAAACGGATAATTATTATTTAAAAACTATACTATGTTACAAGCATCTATTTCAAAAAACGACAAACTTGCTAAATGGCTTATTGGCATATTTTCTGTAGTAGTGTTTACGGTTGTTGTACTACTTAGTAAATTTAAATTAGATGTTGATTTAGGTTTTGATGTGCACATTTTTGCGAAAGCCAATGCGGTGATCAATACCATTATTGCTATATTATTAGTAGCAGCGCTTGTAGCTGTTAAAAATGGCAATTATCAAATGCACAAAAAAATGATGATGGCGGCGCTTGTGTTATCCGTTTTATTTTTAGTCTCTTATATCGCCCATCATTTACTGGCTGGCGAAGCTAAGTTTGGAGATATGGATCATGATGGAATATTAAATGAAGCAGAAGCTGCGGCTGTTGGCTCTTTTAGAACGCTTTATTTAGTTATTTTAAGTACGCATATATTTTTAGCCGCGGTTATATTACCGTTCATTTTATTTACGGCGTATCGTGCATTAACCGCTGAGTTTGCTACCCATAAAAAGCTAGCAAAAATTACCTGGCCACTCTGGTTTTATGTGGCAGTAACAGGTCCGGTAGTGTACTGGTTTATTGCGCCTTATTACGCTTAATACAGTTAGGTTTAAAAACCTAGTTCCTGTGTAGGGTCCCAAAAGTGTTTGCTAAAATGTTGGATGGTTTCGTCTTTGACGATAAGGCCTTCTTTTTCAAGTAATTCTTGCATGCGCGTTGGCGTTTCAAAATGCGCTTTTCCACTTAACATCCCATTTCTGTTAACGACTCTTTGCGCCGGTACTTTTGGTTTAATAAAATGAGCGCCATTGAGTGCGTAGCCAACTGCACGCGAACTTTGTTTACTTCCTAAATAAGCTGCAATAGCGCCGTATGTGGTAACGCGCCCTTTGGGAATAAGTCTTACCACCTGATACACCAATTCAAAAAAACTAGGTGTGTCTGCTTTATTAATTGCAGTGCTTGACGGTGATTTTTTATTGCGGCTCGCGGAATTCATGAATTTCTTTATTCAGTAGCAATTGTTTGCGTGGCTCTGGCACTGCTTCGTAGGCGTAGGGGCAGTGTCTGCAACCATGACCACAACAGTAGCCCTTTGCTATATGATACGCTTCTGTAAATACAAAATTACCAGAAGGATCCGTATAGTAATCTACATCTTTAATCAGGTTCTTGCTCACTTAATAAACTTTTTAATTGCGCATCTAATGCTAGCGGCAATTCTTTGTTAATGGTAAAGGACAAATAATGAATACGGTTACTGCCTGCAATGTCTAAGCCCTCATAATGCGTTTTTATGTGCAATTCAGGTTTAATGTTGGCGCCTGCGTATACATTGTCCATATCCTCTAACAACGGAAGTTCAAATAAGTTGATAACAAGCTTGGTAAATTGGTATAAATCTGGGCTATCGGTTTTTAAATGAATGATTCCCCCGGGTTTTAAGATTTGCTGGTATAAACGCAAAAATTTAGGGTGGGTAAGGCGCTTTTTAGCCTTAGAACCACGGAGTTGTGGGTCCGGAAAAGTGATCCAGATTTCGTCAATTTCGGTAGGGTTAAAATAATCGGGTACTTTATCAATTAAAGACCGGATAAATGCAACGTTTGTAAGGCCTAGTTCCAGTGCATTGGTGGCACCTCTCCAAATCCGGTTGCCCTTAATATCGATACCAATAAAATTGCGGTTGGGGTGCATTTTACCCAGGCCTACCGCGTATTCTCCTTTGCCACAAGCCAGTTCAAGTGTTATGGGGTTGTCGTTTTTAAAAAACGCGTTCCATGTGCCCTTGGCATTAAGGGGGTATTCAAATACGTTTTCGTACCCTTTAATAGCTTCAAACCGGATTAATTTTTTCTGTCCCATGGGTACAAAAGTAAGTCAATGCTAATATCTCTAAAAATTATTATAAATTACAATCATTAGAACATCTAAACCACGTTTTTAAAATGGCAAAGCAAAACATTTTTGATGCAATTGTAGTAGGCTCTGGAATTTCTGGAGGATGGGCTGCGAAAGAGTTAACAGAAAAAGGGCTCAAAACAATTTTACTGGAACGTGGTAGAAATGTAGAGCATATCAAAGATTATGAGGGTACCGAAAAAAATCCTTGGGAATTAGAACACCGGAATGGTTCGACGCAAGAAGACAAAAAAAACTCACCTATACAAAGTAAGTGTTACGCTTACGACGAGGTTTCAAAAAAGTTTTTCGTAAACGATAATGATCATCCGTACAATCCAGTAAAACCTTTTGATTGGATTAGAGGTAATCATGTAGGAGGTCGTTCACTTATGTGGGGCCGTCAGAGTTACAGGTGGAGTGATTTAGATTTTGAAGCCAATGCAAAAGATGGTCATGGTACAGACTGGCCTATACGTTACAGCGATTTAGCACCATGGTATAGTTATGTCGAAAAATTTGCCGGTATTAGTGGTAATAGAGATGGGCTTTCGATGTTACCCGATGGTGAGTTTATGCCAGCCATGGAAATGAACTGTGTTGAACAGCTTGTTGCCAGTGAATTAAAAACAAAAATGGGTCGTCCTATGATTATTGGACGCTCAGCCAATCATACGGCTAAAATTGGAACCCGTGGTCCTTGTCAATTTAGAAACAAGTGTCATCAGGGTTGTCCATTTAGTGGTTATTTTAGTTCTAATGCGGCAACCCTTCCTGCTGCTTTTGCAACGGGTAATTTAACGCTACGTCCAGACGCTATCACCACCGAAATTTTATACGATAAAGAAACCGGCCGTGCAAAAGGCGTACGCATCATAGACTCAAACACCAATTTAACGGAAGAGTATTATGCAAAAATTGTTTTCTTAAATGCATCTACACTGGGCACTTCACATATTTTACTCAATTCTGTTTCGGAAGTTTTCCCAGAAGGTTTTGGGAATAGTAGTTTGCAAGTAGGACATAATTTAATGGACCATCATTATGGGGTAGGTGCTTCTGGTACCTACGAAGGATTTTTAGATAAGTATACCTATGGCCGACGTCCAAATGGCATTTATATTCCAAGGTTTAGAAATTTAGATGGCGGTTCTTCGGCAGGCTATGTGCGTGGCTTTGGTTACCAAGGTGGTGCGGGTAGAGGCAGACAACAAGGAGAAGGTATTGGTGAGTCATTTAAAGAAACCATCACAGAAGCAGGTAACTGGTCCATGGGTATTGGCTCATGGGGTGAGCATTTACCATACTACGAGAACAAAGTAACCCTTAGCAAAGACAAAAAAGACAAGTGGGGTTTACCATTACTTGATATTGATTGCGAGTTTAAAGAAAATGAAATGAAGATGCGCGTGGACATGAAAAATAGCGCAGCAGAAATGTTAGAAGCAGCAGGTATCAAAAATGTTTCTACCTACGATACCATGCCAGCACCCGGATTTTGTATTCATGAAATGGGAACCGCGCGTATGGGTAAGGATCCAAAAACCTCTGTGCTTAATAAGTGGAATCAAATGCACGATGCCAAAAATGTATTCATTACCGATGGTTCTTGTATGGCGTCATCTGCGTGTCAGAATCCTTCCTTAACGTATATGGCGCTTACAGCAAGGGCTACTGATTTTGCGGTGAGTGAATTAAAGAAAGGAAATTTATAATTTGGCCGGCTCATTAAATACAATAAAATTTTAATATATTTACACAAAACATAAAATATGAATATTGATTTAAGCAAACCTGATTTGAACAAACCTGATAACAACAATTCTGAAAACAATAAGACTGATTCAAAACCCCAATTAACTGAAAAATATAAAGTAGATATGTTTATTGGGTTGAATGCCGAGAACTTTCATCCACATGACTTAATGATTATTAAAGACAAACTTGAAAAGATGAATGATGACAAATTCTTTTTGATTCAAGGCGTGGAACTTCAGAAGCCCTCAACCATATTGTTAATCGCAGTTATTCTTGGATGGGAGCGTTTTTGGTTAGGGGATATTGGTTTAGGCATTTTAAAAATAGTAACATTTTATGGCTGTTTAATATGGTGGTTCGTAGACATTTTTTCAGCAAAGGATAGAGCAAAAAAACACAATTTCGCTAAAATAAGTAAGGTGCTTTCTATGGCATAAATACAAATGAATAGCATGGGGTAGTATTTTACTCCATGCTATTTTTATTGATCACTTCGATTCATTTAAAATGAAGTTTAGCAATTTTCGAACAAAACTTCTTGTATTCTTATACATCGTATTTCCTATTGTTTTGTTTATGGTCCCATTAGATTGGTTACACAAGCAACCTACCATTTGTCTTGTAAAAAATATTTTTGGGGTAAATTGCTTTGGCTGTGGTATTACAAAAGCAGTCATTTCAGGTGTTCAATTAAATTTTACGAAAGCTTTTGAATACAACAAAATGGTCATTATTGTACTACCCATGTTAATGTATGTGTGGTTTAATCATCTTAAATCATTGGTTCAAATAAAATAATATTCCGCTCTTGCATTAATAGTCAAATTGATTTCAACGATGAAAAGTTCCACCAAGTCTCCAAAAAATAATTCGATTTACAAAGAGGTTTTCATAGACTTTTTCAAAGAATTAGTTTCATTCAAGCAAATGCAATGGATTCTTCTTGTTGTTGGAGCCTTTTTTATTTATTTTATGTCACCTGATGGTGACCCCCTTAATAAAGGAGAAAATGGCAAAGGCTCATGGAATCTTTGGACTGGAGTATTTTTTTGGGGTGTAATGGTGGTATGGTATTTTTTAAATAAAAATAAACCACAAGTATTTCAACAATTAGTTGATGATGATCCTGTATTGAAACAACTTGATAGAGAAATAGAAGATACGATTGATTCTCAGGCTCCTTATCTTCTAAAAATTAAAAGAGAAAGACCAGAACATTGGGATTTATTAGTTAAGGGTGGTATGGTGCCAAAAGATTTTGGTGACAATAAGAAAGTAGCAGACATTTCGGAAGAATTAGAAATAAGTGATGAATTAGAAGCCGAAAAGCAAAAGGAAATCGCACAACTAAAAGCTAGATTAGCTGCGTTAGAAGGCGCCAAATCTGGTAATGAAGGCGAATAACTCTCTTAGATTAAAACTGTAAATCCAGAAGTAGTCAAGAAAGGTTTCAATTCTTGAAGTGGAAAAATGATTAAGCAAAACTCTCATAGCTTTTCAAATTAACCTCTTTCCTAAAAGTGTAAAATGAATATTAGTAAGGTTGTATATTTTTAGGTTTGGGTAGTATACCCATATCGCCACCAAAGAACGACGGTTTTCTGTCTCCATATTCGATATCAATTCGATAATTTTTTGTACAATCAAAATTAGGGAGTGATATTTCTATAATATCATTAGGAAATTCTTCCAACCAAAATTCTACCGAATCTTCATCCATTCCATTATTAAAACAACCTTCACTAACGAATTGAATTAATGGTTTTTCTTTCTGAGTTTTTACCTTAACGTTAAAACTATCGAGTGACACTTTTTGTACAAAATTATTATCAACATATAAGTATGAATCGCCCCTGCTTCCAATGCCTTTTGTTTTCCAATCGGAATTTAAGGCAATATTAATTTCATATGTAGTGGGCTTCTTTGATTCAATATTTAATTCCTCCGTCTGCATTTGAGCGGATAAATCTTCTTCATTGCTATTTTGATTTGGCGAATTAAAGAGAATTTGCAGTAAGGGATGTTTACTTGCCTCTATCCACTCTGGCAAACTTTCTTCACGCCACACTTGTGTATCAGGTTCGATGTTTGGTAAAATTTCCTCCAAAGAAAATGGACCTTTCGCTTCATTGTTATTAACGTAATACCATTTCATCAGTGAATTTGCTTTGTTTATTTATTTAATAATTTTATCGAAGCGGGGGAGGCAAAACTCACGTATTGACCCCCGTAGGTCTTTATACTGACCACCCTAACTTGTTATGTTATCAAAAAGTTTATAATGTAATTTTAAATATTAAAAATAGGGGTTTTTGTCCTTTTTCACTCTCTTTTGGTTTTTTTTACTAGTTACTTCGGTCAAAAATCTGTTCACCTTTTATATCCCTTATACACCAGAAATATAATCCGATTAATATCACATGGACTCCGCAATCTGTACCACCATATGTCTAGTGTCTATTATGTCCCTAATACATCAGCAATCTATCTAATCAGAAGTCACTATATCCTTTATCCATCAGCAATATAGTCCGATTATTCCCCCATGGA
>CAJBRT010000061.1 GCA_903958045.1 uncultured Bacteroidota bacterium
CAGAGTATGGTGTATTATTATATTGTCATGGAAAAATTTTTTCTATTGAACCAGAAATTGTAGATCTTTTAAAATTATCATATCTAATTATTAATAAAAAAGAGCCAATAAAAATTGATAGTATAAATATAAGTGAAAAATCAAAACCGACCATTTTAAGTAAGGATGGAAATCTTCCAGAAGAATTCTCTAGTAAGTTTAATGTTGTTGTTGATTATAATTGTGATTATACGGGTACTTTGATTACTGAAAGTATTTTTAACACATATACGAAGCCTTTGTACAAAAATATGATTAAAGCTCTTAATCCAGAAGCTTGGTGTTTTATTACAAAATTTGATAATATAAATCCTCTTTCTGCACTTATCGATCCACTTGCACAAAGAATGCAACAAGCAGAAGAAAGAAGAATAAATTTAATAAAAGAACTAATAACTGATCATTGTAAAAAATTTTCAATGCTTATTCAAGAAATTACACTACCTTATGGTTTTAAAGAAACTTATATTATATTTTTTAGTGGTTTTATAATATAGATTGCATATACATTTCTCGATTATCAAATTAGTTGTCTTGCACAATTTTTTGATGTAAGTTGTGCTTTGTAATATTAGTTTAGAAAGTATATTATTTTGAACATGGTAAACAAGATTTTTCACACATCTTCATAACCCGCCTGTTTAAAGTTCAATATTCTAGATAATGTTATCATGACCGGTGTGAGGAGACTCTCTATTGGATAAGAGAGAGTGTGAGAACGAGAATAAAAATTAAACGGCAGTTTATGTGAAAAAGAAATACAAATCTAAAAAAGAGACTTCTTATAAAAAAAATACAAGCAAATGGCAGCTAACGTAAACAAGTTCAACAAGTTTGTACTTTCCTTTTTGAAGGATACCAGCGATAGTAATAATATTAATGAATTGTGGATGGCTTCAGATGTTCAAAAGCAAGTTAAGTCTCTGTGTGCCTCGGCTGCAGGAAGCCAAGGGCGTAAGAATAAGGATCCTAATGCTCCCAAGCGCGGAAAGTCCGGATATCTATTTTTCTGTTCAGAGAATCGTGATGCTGTCAAGGCTTCTCTTGGAGAAAATTCAAAGGCTACTGACGTTACGAAGGAGTTGGGTCTGCGATGGAATGCTTTGAAGGAAAGCAAGAAGCCAGCTGATAAGAAGATTCTTGCTATTTACGAGAAGGCTGCTGCTGATGACAAGGCTCGTTATCAGTCTGAGAAGTCAGAATACACTCCTCCCAATGTAGAAGATTCTGATGACAATTCAAAGCGCCGTCGTGGCAAGCGAAAGTCTGCTAAGAAGGGTCCAAAGCGTGCCAAGAGTGGATACCTTTATTTTTGCGAGGAACGTCGCGACCAATTGAAGGCAGCCAATCCGAATTTGAAGTCAACTGAAATTACGTCCGAACTTGGACGCCTTTGGAATGAGCTTAAGGCTGATTCGTCTCGCGCGGCACAACTTGCTAAGTATGAAAATAATGCAGCTAACGATAAGCAGCGTTATGAATCCGAGAAGTCTGATAATGTTGATGAAGTCAAGCAAAAGAACACAAAGGTTGCTCCTAAGAAGGCTAAGAAGGAGGATGTTGTAGAGGATGACGAAGATGTGGTAGAAGATGAGGCGCCTCCTGTTAAGAAGGGTAAGGTTGTTCCGGCTAAGAGTGCTCCGGCTAAGAGTGCTCCGGCTCCAGTTAAGGAGACTCCTGCAAAGAAGCTAAACGGTTATCAAAAGTATTGCGAGAGCAGACGTCCTGAGCTAAAGGCTAATCACCCTAATGATAAGCCCGCTGATATTACCAAGAAGCTTAGCGATGAGTGGAAGTCCTTTTCGAA
>CAJBRT010000062.1 GCA_903958045.1 uncultured Bacteroidota bacterium
TCTCTGATAGATGTAGTTCCTGTAAGTAGTCCATGTATAGGTCAACGACTGTCCGAAGGCACACTCCGGCAAAGTAGCGGAGGCCGAAGCCGTGAATGTATTGGAGCGTTTGGTGGTGCGGTATGAGGATCCCACGATACTTACCACAGGCTGATACAACACTGACCCTGAGGATGACATATTATTGTATCGCTTGGTTACCAATTTAGATGCATACGAAGACTGGTCTAAGAAATTTGTGAGCTGCAAAGTAATCGTGTAAGTGGTGAAGTTAAACAGCGATGCGTCCAGTGAAAATGGGGATGTAATGTCAAGATGAGTATTCAGAATAATTATGTGGGGCCGTTGGTTCCACCATCGTTAGTTACCACGGGCCTAGTTTTGAATTTAGATGCTGGAAATTCGGTAAGCTATGTAGGTTTTGGTACGACTTGGAATGACTTAAGTGGTAGTAATCATGGAACACTGACGAATGGTCCACTATTTAATGCTGGAAACGGAGGTAGTATCGTTTTTGATGGGATTGATGATGTCATCAGTTTTGGCAACATTTTAAATATGGGGTTATCGAATTGGACAATCTCTTGTTGGGTAAAATTTGATGGAGGATCAGGACTAATGGGTATAATAGGTAAAACATCTTATCGATCATATGAGGGTAGATATTCTATCTATATTGATAATAATAATTTAGTTGCATTTTTTCAACCAGGTGTGAGTAGTATGATTATATCTAGTCCACTAACACCCTACTTAGACAATAAATTCCATAATCTAACATTGACGATTAATCGTTCTTCCATGATGTATTTATATGTGGATGGAATATCGGTAGGAACACCTATTGATGTAAGTAGTACGAGTGCTATGAACCCAAATTCAAGTGATAAGTTTTACATAGGTTCGTATGGAAGTAGCGACGGCCAAAGTCCTCTATATTTTTTTAAAGGCAATGTAGGCCAAGCATTAATCTACAATCGAGCAATTACTGCATCGGAAGTAACTAATAATTTCAACGTACTTAAATCCCGCTTTGGTTTATAAAAATGTTTATATGAAAAAAATATTTACCATATTACTGTTTTTAATTGCATTCATCTCTAATGCGCAGCGCACTATGTTTGGTGGGCAGAATAATTATGTTGCACCAGTTGTACCTGCACGAATAATTACCACTGATTTACTGCTATACCTTGATGCAAGTAATTCTACTAGTTATCCAGGTTCTGGAACTACATGGTATGACTTGAGTGCTAATGTGAATAACGGAACCATAGCAACTTCGAGTATGGCCAATACCGCTTCAACGCCTAAAAAATTTACTTTTAATGGTACTAGTAATTACGTGAGTTTCGTAACCTCTAAATTTAACACAGCCTATACTGGAAAAACCATTATTGCAGCTGCTAGATTGAATTCTAGTTTCGGAACTAATCAATATCGTGCACTTTCTGGAAATACGGGCACACGAAATTTCAATTTCTATATCTATCATAATGGTACAGGTTATCAACTTCACTTTGCAGATGGAGGAAATAACGCCTTCAGTAATGTTTTAACCCTTGCTACGAATCAATGGTATGTATTTGCAACAACACAGGAAAATAATACTGTTAAATTTTTTGTGAATGGGGTTGTAGTATCATCAACTTCAGGCCCATTGTCGCAATATCAAACCTCAACTGAAGAATATATTGGCAAAGCTGATAATTATTGGTACGGAGATATCAATTCAATTTTTATTTATAAAAAAGGTTTATCAGAGGTTGAAATTTTGCAAAACTTCAATGCTATAAAATCTAGTCTTGGCCTTTAAAAAAA
>CAJBRT010000063.1 GCA_903958045.1 uncultured Bacteroidota bacterium
GACATGGGTCCATTCACGGCAGAATACACATCCCCCACTGACTGGATCGGACCTGGTTGGGTTCTGCCGCTGCACAGAACAAATCAATACGTAACAGTAAGTATCGTTATTCCTTGTTACAATCACGGACAGTATATTCAGGAAGCATTGGATAGTATTGATGTTAAAAAAATCAACTATGATATTGAAGTTATCATTGTGGATGATGGATCTTCCGATGCCGCCACACTTCAAAAATTGGATGATTTAAAAAAAATAAATTATACCGTCATTCATCAAACCAATGGGGGGCCTGGTAAAGCGCGAAATGCTGGCGTTGCAGTAGCTGTTGGAAAATACATTTTGCCACTAGATGCAGACAATAAAATAAGTCCTGATTATATCAATAAAGCGGTTCCTGTACTAGAAAAAAACGAGGCGGATATTGTTTATGCTGCGCCACAATTTTTTGGCGATACCGGAATTAAAAACCGTCAGTTTAAAGTGCGTCCATTTGATGATCTAGGACTTGTTACAGGCAACTGCGCAGACGCATGTGCGGTTTTCAAAAAAGAAGTATGGATAAAAAATGGCGGGTACGATGAAGCCATGCCATCCTATGGTTTTGAAGATTGGGATTTTTGGATCAGTGCCTCAAAAAATAATTTTGTCTTTCATTTCATCAATGAAAAATTATATCAGTACCGCATCCTACATAACTCAATGATTTCAGCGTTTGATAACAAAGAAAGAACGGTTATTATTCACCGTTATCTAGCAAAAAAACATGCTGAATTTTTTCTAGAAAAACTAGTAAAAATTACCTACATCAGAGAACGATATTTTTATGATTTACTTCGTTTCCCAATAACCCCCATTATTTATTTATTATACTGGTTGGGTATACTTGAAGATACCACTAAACGGGCTAAAAAGAAATATGCGCATTACGAGGTTTCGTAAGCGTCATTTTTACGTTTGTTTTCAACAACAACTATGTTTTTGTCTTACACTTTTATGTAAATTTTCTTTTTATCGAGCACATATACAATGCTCCAATAAAATGCAATCATACACACCGCGTAGAGTAATGATCCGTTGCGTAAATCCTCAGAAATAGGTTTGCAAATATGGTTCCAAAACCATGGTAAAGCACTTGTGGTGGTATGGCCTGGCTCTAAGCTTAGGTCTTCGAAACGCAGTAGTGCCAGCACTCTTGGCATAAAACCAGATAAGAAAAATATAAAGAGCGGGTTTTTCCCAAACACATCAAAAAACTTACTCCAAGCACCTTTTATTTCTTTGAATTCAATCAAATAAATAAGCACGCCAATAGTTGCAATGGCAAGTCCTGTGGTGTACAATACAAAACTACTGGTCCATATTTTTTTGTTGATTGGGAATACCATATCCAGGCAAAGTCCTGCAACAATGAGCACCAGTCCACTAATGAATAAATGAGCAAGCATCTCGTAGGTTTTGCCTTTTTGCTGAATGTACTGACCTACTAAAAATCCAAAAATAACTTGTACAATACCGGTGAGTGTACTGCTAATACCTTCCGGATCAAAAGCCACCCCTTCGCCATGGTACATATGCGTTTCACCTAAAATAATTTTGTCTATGCCAGTACCAAAATAGCCTGTCATGCTATACGGATCACCAGGGGTGCCAAGGCTCGCTGTAATAAACCAGTAGAGTAATAAAATAATGCCACCAAGTACAAAGGCGCCTTTTGTTTTGGTATAGTAAACGATAATTGAAGCAAAAAAGTAAGAGAGCGCTATGCGTTGTAAAACGCCCAAAATGCGAACGTTTTCCCATTTTTTAGCTACCAGTACACTGTCTTCCCATTTAATAAAGGGGCTCCAATTTAAAAAGAGTCCAATGCCAAATATGAGTAGGGTACGGGTCGTAATTTTTTTCCAAAACGCCGACGCCTCACCTGCTTCAAATTTAGGCATCACAAAAGCCATGGCATTACCTACCGCAAACAGGAAAAAAGGGAACACCAAATCGGTGGGGGTGCAGCCATGCCAAGGGGCATGTTTGAGGGGTCCATAAATGTTTCCCCAGCTACCAGGGTTATTAACTAAGATCATCAGTGCAACAGTAGCACCTCTAAATACATCCAAGGAATAGTAGCGTTGTTGTAGCATTGCAGTTGTTTGTGCTCGAAAGATAGCAAATGTTGGCCTGATTTGTGTATTTTGCAGCCCTAAAAGTAGCCCAAATAGGCTCGTATTATTATTAAGTATTATGGGAAAGAATATTTTAATTACCGGCGGTGCAGGATTTATTGGATCGCATGTTGTGCGTTTGATGGTGACGAGGTATCCGGCGTATCAAATTTTTAATTTGGATGCACTCACGTATGCGGGTAATCTCGAAAATTTAAAGGACATCGAAAACGCCCCTAATTATCATTTTGTAAAGGCAAACATCTTAGATGCAGAAGCATTAAAAGATATTTTCCAAAAACATAACATTACTGACGTGATTCATTTGGCTGCAGAGTCACATGTAGACCGTTCTATTATTTCACCACTTGATTTTGTGTATACCAATGTAATTGGAACCGTTAACTTATTAAATACGGCCAAAGATTTTTGGAAGCAGGAGTTAAGTTACGAAAATGCACATGACGGAACTTGGGACAGCAAGCGTGATCACCTATTTTATCACATTTCCACTGACGAAGTGTATGGCAGTTTAGGTAAAGAAGGTTTGTTTAAAGAAACAACGCCTTACGATCCAAACTCACCATACTCTGCAAGTAAAGCAGCGAGCGATCATTTTGTGCGTGCCTACGGCGAAACCTATCACTTACCCATTGTGGTTTCTAACTGTTCTAACAACTATGGTCCTAACCATTTTCCAGAAAAATTAATTCCTTTATTCATTCATAATATCATTAATAAAAAAGCGCTTCCGGTTTATGGAGATGGCCTCTATACGCGTGATTGGCTCTATGTGATTGATCATGCACGCGCCATTGATTTGATATTTCATGAAGGTAAAAAAGGAGACACCTACAATATTGGTGGCTTTAATGAGTGGACCAATATTGACCTCGTTAAATTACTCTGTACGCAAATGGATGAAAAATTAGGTCGTGCAAAAGGAGAGAGCGAACAGCTCATTACCTATGTAAAAGACCGTCCAGGACATGATCGCCGTTACGCCATTGATGCAACTAAATTAAATAAAGAATTAGGTTGGAGCCCATCGGTTACTTTTGAACAAGGGCTTGCTGCAACCATCGATTGGTATTTGCAAAACACCGCTTGGTTGGAAAATGTAACAAGCGGCACCTACCAAACTTACTATAACCAAATGTATACGAACAGATAATGAGAATTGAGCAAACGCCATTAGTAGATTGTTTTATCGTTCATGAAAAAGTGCATGGCGATGCAAGAGGTTATTTTATTGAAACGTTCAATCAAAGAGATTTTAATGCAGGCTCAGGTCTCGATATTCTGTTTGTACAAGACAATCAATCAAGGTCTAGTAAAGGGGTATTAAGAGGGCTTCATATGCAAAGAGGTGCGTCTGCACAAGCAAAGCTGGTAAGGGTTTTAGAAGGGTCGGTTCTTGACATCGCCGTTGATTTAAGAAAAGGTTCTCCTAGTTTTGGACAACATTACGCCATTGAATTAACTGCCGATAACCACAAACAGTTTTTTGTACCTGCTGGATTTGCGCACGGCTTTGTGGTGTTAAGTGATGCAGCTACTTTCTTTTACAAGGTGGATAAATTTTATGAACCTGGTAACGAAGTAGGTATCATGTATAACGACAAGGATTTAAACATCGATTGGAAATTGGCAGACAGTGAAATTATATTGTCTGAAAAAGATAAAACACTCGGAAGCTTTGCAGACTATGCAGCTTCTTTATAAATTAAATAGTACATCATGAAAGGGATCATATTAGCAGGTGGATCAGGCACAAGACTCTATCCAATTACAAAAGGAATTAGTAAGCAGTTAATGCCTATTTATGACAAGCCCATGATTTATTATCCGCTATCTATTTTAATGTTAGCGGGCATTAAAGAAATTTTAATTATCACTACACCCGAAGACAGCGTGCAGTTTCAGCGTTTGCTAGAAGATGGTTCTGAACTTGGTTGTAAGTTTAGTTATGCCGTTCAAGAAAAACCAAATGGACTGGCGCAAGCTTTTGTTATTGGTGCTGATTTTATTGGTAACGATAAAGTGGCCCTGGTACTGGGCGATAATATTTTTTATGGCGCAGGCTTTAGCAAACTTGTACAATCATTTAACAACATCGAAGGCGCTGCCGTATTTGCTTACGAAGTAAATGATCCAGAGCGTTATGGTGTGGTGGAATTTGACGAAAACAAAAAAGCCATTTCTATCGAAGAAAAACCTACGCAGCCAAAATCTAATTATGCAGTGCCAGGTTTATACTTTTATGACAATGACGTTGTAGAAATTGCTAGAAATATTGAGCCTTCTGCTAGGGGCGAATACGAAATTACTACGGTTAACAACGAATATTTACAAAGAGGTACTTTACAAGTGGGTATCATGAACCGTGGAACTGCTTGGCTTGATACGGGTACTTTTGACTCTTTAAGTGACGCTTGCGAATTTGTAAGGGTTATTGAAAAGCGCCAAAGCCAAAAAATAGGCTGTATTGAGGAAGTTGCCTACCGAATGGGCTTTATTGACCGCGAACAGCTTCTAAAACTGGCTGCCAAATACGAGAAAAGTGGCTATGGCCAGTATTTAAAGGGAATTAAAGGATAGTTTAAACAAATTGCCGGACTTGTTGTTATAGGGGCATGGATGCATTTACCATTAAAGATTTAGAGAACCTTTCTGGGATTAAAGCCCATACCATACGTATATGGGAGCAAAGGTATAATTTCTTGAATCCTTCAAGAACGGATACCAATATTCGCTATTATTCCAATGAAGAGCTTATCACGCTGTTAAACATAGCGTTACTGAATAAGTATGGGTACAAAATATCCCATATTGACAAGATGCAACCTATCGAAATGAAAGAAAGAATTCTTTCATTGACACAGTCGGAAGCGCAACTCGAAAGAATTGTAAATGAACTGATTGAGTGCATGGTAGATCTTCGCATCGAAGATTTTGAATCGGTCCTTGATTTCCAAATTTCAAGTAAGGGCATCGAAAAAACAATTACACAAATTATTTTCCCATTCCTCGAAAGAATAGGTATACTGTGGGTTACAAGCCGCGTCAATCCAGCGCAGGAGCACCTTGTAACCAATATTATTAGACAAAAATTAATCGTAGGGATCGAAAAAACAGTACCTGCATTACAAGCAAGTGCAACTGCACTACTATTTTTACCAGAGGGCGAACACCATGAGCTTGGTATCTTATTTATGTACTATTTACTTAAATCACGCGGTGTTAAAGTGTTGTACTTAGGTGCAAACGTTCCTATGCGTGACGTGGTATATGTTGCTGATTTAAAAGCACCTACATTCCTCTATACGCACCTCACATCTGTGGCTAGCAACTTTAATTTCGAGAAGTTTTTGGGTAAAGTTGGCGCTACCATGTCTAATTTCTCGGTGGTTGTTTCTGGATTACTAACTCAGAGCTATAAAAAAACGATACCAGCTAACGTTAATTTGAAGCGTTCACTACCAGAAGTGATGGACTATTTAGGCAAGCTGGCCTAGTCAAAAACACCAATTAAACCAACCATATTACGTAAGGAGCTGATTTTCAGCTCCTTATTTGTTTAATATTTATTTGAAAAAATTAAACAAAATTGATTGCGGGAACCTTTTCTTTGTTTAACTTTGATACAATAAAATTAAACAAAACATGTCAACGCCCGAATTCAACGAACTCATCATTAACAACACGACATTTCTAAAGCCTTTTGCTTTTACCCTTACTCGTGACAATGAATCAGCAAAGGATTTGGTGCAGGAAACACTGTTTAGAGCGCTTGCTAATAAGGATAAGTACAATGTAGGTACCAATATTAAGGCTTGGTTGTATACCATTATGCGTAATATTTTTATCAATGATTACCGTAAAAAATCGAAGCAAGCCACTGTTTTTGATAATACCCCCAACGATTTTTTAATCGACAATAACCAAACATCTGTTAGCAATGAGGCTGTCGCAAAACTTAATTTAAAAGAAGTGCAAGAAGCCATTTATAGCTTACCAATTATTTTCAAAAATCCTTTTCTTTTATATTTTGATGGGTATAAATACCACGAGATTGCTGATATGTTAAATGAGCCGCTCGGTACCATCAAAAGCAGAATTCACTTTGCGCGTAAGCTGCTAAAAAATCAGTTGCACCGCTACTAATTTTTGCTTAATTTCATTGGACTTTGAAACAATCCGTAATTATTATTGGAAGCGGCTTTGCCGGCTTGTCTGCTGCGTCATTTATGGCCAAAGCAGGCTGGGATGTTACTGTATTGGAAAAACATGAAATGCCAGGTGGAAGGGCCAGAAGATATAAGGCCGCCGGATTTACTTTTGACATGGGCCCAAGTTGGTACTGGATGCCCGATGTTTTTGAACGTTATTTCAATCAGTTTAATAAAAAAGTATCCGATTATTACAAGCTTATACGACTAGATCCATCTTACCGTGTATACTGGCCTGATGGTCCAGTAGATATTCCTGCGAGTTACAATGAGCTTAAAGCTTTATTTGAAAAAATTGAACCAGGTGCTGGCGCTCAACTCGATGCGTTTTTAGCAGAAGCAGCGTACAAATATGAAGTAGGTATTAATAAGCTGGTGCATAAACCTAGTCAATCCTTAACTGAATTTATAGATTGGGAATTAATAAAAGGCATTTTTAAACTTGATGTTTTTACGTCTATTAAAAAGCACGTTGCCAAACATTTTACAAATCCAAAACTGCGCGAACTCATGGAGTTTCCCGTTTTGTTTTTAGGCGCGCTACCAGAACACACACCTGCACTTTATTCGCTCATGAATTACGCCGACATAAAAGGCGGAACATGGTACCCCTCTACCGGTATGTACAATATTGTAGAAGGCATGTATGATTTAGCCCTGTCTCTTGGCGTAAAATTTAAATTTGAACACGAAGTCACTTCTATCGAAGTAGAAAATAAAATCGCTACGCGCGTTTGTACAAGCAAAGGTAATTTTGAAGCAGACGTAATTATTGGCGGTGCCGATTATCACCACATCGAAACAGCGCTACTCCCTGCTGCTGCTCAGTCTTACAGCGCCGCTTATTGGGATTCGCGCGTCATGGCACCTAGTTGTCTTATTTATTATATTGGACTGAATAAAAAATTAGCAGGCGCTCAGCACCATACTCTATTTTTTGATACTTCATTTGAAGTACATGGCGCCGAAATTTATACCACAAAAACATGGCCCACCAATCCGCTTTTTTATATGAGTGTAACTTCTGTAACCGATAATACATCTGCACCAGAGGGGCATGAAAATATATTTTTATTAATGCCAGTGGCAACGGGTTTAGCAGGGGATACAGAAGAAGTTCGAGAAAAATATTTAGACCAGATGTTAGCCCGTATTGAAAAGAGGTTAGGGCAGTCTGTAAAAGATGCCATTGTCTATAAACGCTCTTTTGCGCAATCTGATTTTATGGTTGATTACCACGCTTTTAAAGGAAATGCGTATGGCCTTGCAAACACGTTAATGCAAACAGCTGTTTTAAAACCAAGCTGCCGTAGTAAAAAAGTAAAAAATTTATTTTACACCGGACAATTAACTGTTCCGGGGCCAGGTGTGCCACCAAGTTTGATAAGTGGGGAAGTGGTAGCTGGTCAAGTTGTAAAACATTATTCAACAATTAAAAACAAACAACTATGATGGACCTGTTTCATGAAGTGAGTCAGGATTGTAGTAGAATAACGACCGAAAAGTATAGCACCAGCTTTTCTTCGGCCATTAAATTGTTGCACAAAGACTTACGTACGCCCATTTGTAATATTTACGGCTTTGTTCGTTTTGCGGATGAAATCGTAGACACTTTTCATGGATTTGATAAAGCGCTTTTATTTGAAGAATTTAAAAAAGCTACTTACGATGCTATCGAAAGAGGCATTAGTTTAAATCCAATACTTCACAGCTTTCAAATGACCGTTAACCAGTACGGTATTGATCATGCGCTCATCGATGCGTTTTTATATAGTATGGAACTTGATTTAGGAAAACATACTTACGATAGAGCAGGGTACGAAACTTATATTTATGGCAGTGCCGAAGTAGTGGGTCTGATGTGTTTGTATATCTTTTGTGAAGGCAATCAGGCGCAGTATGATGCATTAAAGCCTGCTGCTAAAAGTTTAGGATCTGCATTTCAAAAAGTTAATTTTTTGCGTGATGTAAAAGCTGATTTTGAGGGCCTAGACCGTATGTATTTTCCAGATTGTGATTTTGCCAATTTTACCCAGGCAGATAAACTAGCCATTGAGCAGGACATTCAAAAAGATTTTGACGAAGCTTATGCGGGTATTTTACATTTGCCCATTAAGGCTAGATTTGGTGTGTATGTTGCCTATAAATATTACCTCTCTTTATTTAAAAAAATACAGCGCCTAGAACCTGCACATATTTTAGAATCACGTGTGCGTATTCCAGATTATGGCAAGGCTTTTATACTAGCAAAAGCAGGTATTAGAAGTCAATTAAATATTTTATAAAAAGCACTTATGTTAGAAGAAGTAGTGCTGGTAAATGAAAAAGATGAGCCCGTGGGCACCATGGAAAAAATGGCGGCACACGAAAAGGCGGTACTTCATAGAGCGTTTAGTGTTTTTGTTTTTAATACAAGCGGCGATCTGTTAATGCAACAGCGCGCTTTTTCAAAATACCATAGTGGTGGACTTTGGACCAATACCTGTTGTAGTCATCCAAGACCTAACGAAGATGTTGCAGACGCCGCTCACAGAAGGTTACAAGAGGAGATGGGTTTTACAACTAGCCTTAGCAAAGCATTTGACTTTACGTATAAAGCAGCTTTTGAAAACGGGTTAACAGAACATGAGTTTGATCATGTGTTTACAGGAATCTATGAAGGTCCTGTGCATTTTAATCCAAACGAAGTGGCTGCTTATACCTTTATGACAGAGAAAGAATTAGAGGAGCAAATGCAGGAAACGCCAGACCGTTTTACAGCATGGTTTCATATCGCTTATCCTACATTAAAAGCATGGATGGCAGATCCGCAAAATAAAATACATGCAGCCTAAAAAAGCAGTGATTATTGGTTCCGGTATTGCAGGACTTGCGGCTAGTATTAGGTTGAAAGCGCAGGGGTATGAAGTACATGTCTACGAAAAATCAGATACCCCAGGTGGTAAGCTTGGTTTTTTTTCAGAAAAAGGATATCAGTTTGATACAGGTCCTAGTTTATTTACCCAACCACATCAATTAGAAGCATTACTTGCCTTAGTAGGAGAAAAATTGTCCGATTATTTTACTTACCAGAAAATGCCGGTATCCTGTCATTATTTTTATGAAGATGGAACGTTTATTGAAGCCTCTGCAGATCCTGATTTATTTGCAAAGGAAGCATATGAAAAAACAGGAGAACCAGTAAGTAGTATCAAAAATTATTTAGCAGCTTCCCAAAAATTATACACCCGCATTGGTCAGGTATTTTTAAATCATTCGTTACATAAAATTTCTACGCTCTTTAAAATCCCGCTTTTATCAGCGTTAGGCGCATTTAAACTTCCTTATATAACAAGGTCGATGCACGAGCACAATGAGCGGTCTTTTAGGTCCAAAAAACTAGTGCAACTATTTAACAGGTATGCAACCTATAATGGTAGCAACCCCTATGTAGCACCCAGTATGCTTACATTGATTGCGCATTTGGAGCACAACGAAGGAAGTTTTTATCCTTCGGGCGGCATGATTTCTATTCCGAATACACTAGTAGCCGTAGCAAAAAAAATAGGGGTTCAGTTTTATTTTAATAGCCCAGTTCAAAAAATTACTACTCAAAATAATAAAGTAACGGGGGTTGTGGTGAATGATGCAGTAGTAGCTGCCGATGTGGTTGTGAGTAACGCAGATGTTTATTTTACCTATCTCAATTTATTAGCGGAGCCATCTAAGGCGCAGCATATTTTAAAACAAGAAAGGAGCAGCAGCGCCTTAATTTTTTATTGGGGCATCAAAAAAGAATTTCCACAGCTCAGTTTACACAATATCTTTTTTACAGAAAATTATGAAGCCGAGTTTGCGCATTTGTTTGATGTAAAAATTCCATTTAATGATCCAACCGTTTATATCAATATTACTTCTGTGTGTGAGCCAGGTATTCAAGCGCCTACTGGCAAGCAAAACTGGTTTGTGATGGTGAATGTGCCTGCCAATACAGGTCAGGACTGGACCGCCATTACTGCCGCTGTAAAAAAAGAAGTGCTTGCAAAACTTGAACGCATGCTTGGTGAACCGATTGAGCCTTTAATTGAAACAGAAAAAATATTAGATCCATTATTAATTGAAGCCAATACGGCATCTTATCAAGGGTCTTTGTATGGCACGAGTTCCAACGCGCCCATGGCTGCATTTTTGAGGCATCCTAATTTTAGCAAACAGTATCAGGGCCTCTATTTTGTGGGTGGCAGTGTGCACCCGGGTGGTGGTATTCCGCTTTGTTTAAAAAGTGCAGAAATAATGAGTAATTTAGTGGCAAAAGATAGGAGGTTATGAGGCTTTTTATAGATCAATATAAACTTACCATTTCTGTTTTTATAGCACTGCTTTTTCATGTGAGTGGATTACTTGGCATATTGATTTCTGATCAATCAGCTTGGTTTGTTGCCAACACACCACTCAATCTTTGTATCATGTTTGTGCTGCTCCTTTGGAATCAGCCTAGTTTATCATCTAAATTTTGGTACTTTTTTATAGCTGCTTTTGCTACCGGCATGCTCTCAGAAATTATTGGCGTGCATACCGGTTTATTATTTGGATCTTATTTTTATGGAAAAGTATTAGGCCCTGGTTTTATGAATGTGCCATTTACGATTGGCATGAACTGGTTTGTAGTTGTTTTTTGTGCCGGCACTATAATGACCATGTTACACCGCTGGTTACAACACCGGTTTTTAAAAGAAGGGGAAGGGGTGCCAAAACGGATCGAAAATGTAGCATTTGTAATAGATGCAGCCATTGTGGCCGTTTTATTTGATTGGTTAATGGAGCCGGTTGCTGTTAAACTTGGATTTTGGACCTGGTTATCATTAGACATTCCTATGTATAATTATGTATGTTGGTTTTTAGTGAGTGCCGGTTTGCTTATTTTATTTAGAAAATGGGAGCAACCTAAAGCCAACCCTTTTGCACTACATTTGTTATGTATTCAAGTGCTGTTTTTTTTAACACTTCGAAATTATTTACCATGATCTATGTTTTTGTTGCGATCGGCGTTTTTTTATTGATGGAACCTATTACATGGGCTACGCATAAATATGTAATGCATGGCTTTTTATGGTATTTGCATGAAGACCACCACCAAAAAAGTGACGGTTTTTTTGAAAAAAATGATGCCTTCTTTTTAATATTTGCTATTCCAAGCTGGCTTTGTATTATGCTGGGTAGTATGGCGCAAAATTACTGGTCGGTGGGCATTGGGGCAGGTATTGCCATGTACGGTTTTGCTTATTTTTTAGTGCACGAGATTATTATCCATCAGCGTTTTAAACTATTTACCAGATCCAACAATAAATACATCAAAGCCATTAGATGGGCACACAAAATGCACCACAAGCATCTTGGTAAAGAAGATGGTGAAAGCTTTGGTATGCTGCTGGTAGCAAAAAAATACTGGGATAAAGTGCGCAAAGACGAAGCCTTACAAAATCAAGCCCCTCAAAACCAAGGATAAGGTCTTTATTGAAATCTCATTACGATTATATTATTACAGGCGCGGGATTAGCGGGGCTAAGCCTTCTGATGCGCATGATGCAGCACCCTTTTTTTGATACGGCTCAAATTTTAGTGATTGATGCAGCAAAAAAAAATACCAATGACCGAACCTGGTGTTTTTGGGAAAAAGAGTCTGATATTTTTGAGCCCATCGTAATCAAAAAATGGGATCATGTATCTTTTCTTGCTCCCTCTTACACAAACGAATTAAACCTATCTCCGTTTACCTATAAAATGATACGCGGCATCGATTTATATAGCCATGTATTAGAAAAAGCAGCAACAAAAAATAATATTTCTTTTTGTACAGAGCGGGTACTTGCTGTTCATTCAGACAATCATGGCGCAAAAGTGGTACTAGAAAGCCAAACCCTTACAGCTTCAAAAGTTTTTAATAGCATTTTATTTGAGCCGGCTAATGTGCTAGCGCAAAAGGCCTCTGATTATTTTTTATGGCAGCATTTTAAAGGCTTTGAAATTAAAACGGCAACGCCTGTTTTTAATGATGCAGTAGCAACGCTCATGGATTTTACAGTAGATCAAGCAGAGGGTACTACGTTTATGTATGTGATGCCTACCTCGCCTACTACTGCACTTGTTGAATATACGCTCTTTACCCCCAACATTTTGGAAGAAGAAAAATACGACAAAGCCATTACGGATTATATCCAAAAAACATATGGCAGTATTGATTACGAGGTTATGCATCATGAGTTTGGTCAAATACCCATGACCAATTATTCTTTTGTAGCAGGGGCTGAAAACCTTATCAATATTGGCGTTGCGGGTGGTCAGGTAAAAGGAAGTAGTGGATATGCTTTCCATTTTATTCAAGAAAAAACAAAAACCATTGTAGCTGATCTAGTAGCGGGTAAAAATCCATTGAGGGCTAGAACTTTTGCTCTAAAAAAGTTTCAATTATACGACTCGGTATTACTGAGGGTACTACACGACAAAAAACTAGATGGGGCTAGCATCTTTACTGCTATATTTTCTAAAAATCCGCCAGACCGTGTATTTCGTTTTTTAAACAATGAATCGACTTTAATTGATGATTTACATATCATGGCGTCTGTGCCAACCCGCGTTTTTTTGCCAGCGGCCATTCAAGCACTACTAGGTGTAAAGCGGCGGCGGGCCTGAATTAAAAGGGTAGCGTATTTGCAATTCAATTATTTTTGCACCCACCTGACAATTGGCCTCGTAGTACAATGGATAGTATAAGAGTTTCCGAAGCTCCAGATTCAGGTTCGATTCCTGACGAGGCCACCATAATCTTTTATTTTTTCTTCTATTTTTCGCTACTAATTAAGTAATATTAAGGACTCAATTTGAGTTCATCCTTACGATTATTTTGTATGTTATTATTAGGAATAGATCTAGGCACTTCTTCTGTAAAAGTTTCTATAATGGACGCCAGTAATGGCAATGTGTTGGCTACTGCACAATACCCTGAAACCGAGGCTGCTATTATTTCTCACCAGCCGGGCTGGGCAGAGCAGTCGCCAGGTGTATGGTGGCAGGATGTTCAAGCTGCCATTTTAAAACTAAATGCAACAGGCGCTTTTAATCCATCTGATATTGGCGCTATTGGTATTGCGTATCAGATGCATGGACTCGTGCTTGTAGATAGTAATCAAAACGTAATTAGAGATAGTATTATTTGGTGTGATAATAGAGCAGTGCCATTAGGTGAAAAAGCATTTGAATCATTGGGTCAAAATTATTGCCTAACTCATTTACTAAATTCTCCTGGAAATTTCACCGCGTCAAAACTTGCATGGGTCAAGCAAAATGAACCTGAACGGTATGCCCGGATACATAAGATGATGCTCCCAGGAGATTTTATTTCGATGAAATTAACCGGAGAAATTACGACGACCATTGCTGCGTTATCGGAAGGAATGTTTTGGGATTTTAAAAACAATTGTTTGTCTCCTGCTGTAATGGAATATTACGGACTCAATGCACAGCATATTCCAAATATTAAAAATGTATTTGACACACATGGTTATTTGAATGAAAGTATTGCGAACCAACTTGGTCTTCCAAAAGGAATTCCGATAACCTATAAGGCTGGCGATCAACAAAACAATGCGCTTTCATTAAATGTAGTAAAGCCAGGCGAAGTAGCATCAACAGCAGGTACTTCGGCGGTTATCTATGCAGTGTCAGATAGTTTACAAGCGGATACAGCATCAAGAGTTAATTCATTTGCACACGTCAATCATACACTTGAACAAAACAGCATTGGTGTACTCTTATGCATTAATGGTGCAGGTATTTCAAATAGTTGGATGAAACATAAAATGGGTGCTAGTAGTTACAACGAAATGAACACGCTTGCAGCATCTGTTGCGCCAGGGTCTGATGGTGTGACCGTGCTTCCATTTGGTAATGGGTCGGAACGCATGCTTCATAATAAAAATATTGGTGCGCATATATTGGGCCTCGATTTTAATAGACATCAAGCAGCGCATTTGTTTCGTGCAGTTCAAGAAGGGGTTGTATTTGCTATGCAGTATGGTTTTAAGGTACTCCAGCAAAACGGCGTACAACCAACAGTTATTAGAGCAGGTAAAGCTAATATGTTTTTAAGTGATGTATTTGTAGACTGTTTTGTAAATACATTAGGGGTGCCCTTAGAGCTCTACCACACAGATGGAAGTAAGGGTGCTGCCATTGGAGCTGGCTATGGCGCCAAAGTATATGCTACAATTGAGGAAGCTTTTGTTAATAGTAAGCCATTAATCACTATTGAGCCATCGGCAAATACAAATTACACAGAAGCGTATCAAAATTGGGAACAACAATTGGCGCTTCAAATCAAAAACAATCAATAAATTTAAAGACTAAAAATAGATAGTATGTCAGTAGTATTAGGATCTAAAGAATTTTTTAAAGGAATTGAAAAAATTAAATACGAAGGAACTTCTTCGCATAACCCGCTAGCATTTAGATGGTACAATGAAAATCAAGTAGTAGCAGGTAAAACCATGAAAGAACATTTTAGGTTTGCTTGTGCCTACTGGCATAGCTTTTGCGGTTCTGGTGCCGATCCTTTTGGTGAGCCAACGCATTTGTTTGAGTGGGATACAAAATCTGATCCTGTCGAAAGAGCAAAAGACAAAGCAGATGCTGCTTTTGAATTCATGACAAAATTAGGCGTGCCTTATTATTGCTTTCATGACGTAGATGCAGTAGAATATACAAATGATGTTCATGAAAATGAAAGACGCTTACAAGCTATTACGGCTTATCTAAAAGAAAAGCAGGCAGCTAGTGGTATTAAATTACTTTGGGGTACGGCCAATTTATTTTCAAGTAGAAAATACATGAATGGCGCTGCTACCAATCCAGATTTTACGGTGCTCGCACATGCAGGCGCGCAGGTTAAAGCAGCACTCGATGCAACCATTGCGCTGGGTGGAGAAAATTATGTTTTTTGGGGTGGAAGAGAGGGTTATATGAGTCTTCTAAACACCAACATGAAGCGGGAAAAAGATCATTTAGCAAGCTTTTTAAAAGCCGCCAGAGATTATGGTAGAAAAAATGGTTTTACAGGAAAGTTTTTTATTGAACCTAAACCTTGTGAGCCATCTAAGCATCAATATGATTATGATTGCGAAACCGTAATTGGTTTTTTACGCGAACACGATTTATTAAATGACTTTAGTTTAAATATTGAAGTAAACCATGCAACCCTTGCTGGACATACGTTTACGCATGAATTACAAGTAGCAGCAGACGCTGGACTACTAGGCAGTATGGACGCCAATAGAGGTGATTATCAAAATGGGTGGGATACCGATCAGTTCCCTTCTGATATCAATGAATTAACAGAAGCCCTACTAATTATTTTGGAAGCAGGTGGTTTTAAAGGAGGTGGTATTAATTTTGATGCAAAAATTAGACGCAACTCCACAGATCCTGCCGATTTATTTTATGCGCATATTGGCGGTATGGATGTTTTTGCAAGAGCGCTTATAACAGCAGATGCTATCTTACAACAATCTGAGTATAAAAAAATTAGAACTGACCGTTATGCAAGCTATGACGCTGGTAAAGGAAAAGATTTTGAACAAGGAAAACTAACTTTAGAAGATTTAAGAAATATTGCGGTAGCTGCTGGCGAGCCGGCTACTATTAGTGGCAAGCAAGAGTTCATCGAAAATTTAATTAACCGGTATATTTAATGAATAAGGCGGAAGTAAGCGCGCTATTTGCCCAGCAGTTTAATGAAGCGCCTTCGTTTGTTATAGCCTCACCAGGGCGTATCAATTTAATTGGGGAACACGTCGACTATAATAATGGTTTTGTGCTTCCCGCCGCGATCAATAAACATATGTATGTGGCCGTTTCAAAAAGAAACGATCACCAAATTGTATTGCACGCTGCTGATATCCCTCAAAATTACCAAACGAGCCTAGACAATGCATCGCAGCCTTCCAATGTAGACTGGCCTAATTATGTATTAGGCGTTGTCGATGAACTTAAAAAAGATGGGCATGCTGTTTCAGGTTTTAATATCCTCATAACGGGTAATATTCCCATAGGTGCAGGGGTGTCCTCATCGGCAGCATTAGAATGCGCAACCGTTTTTGCATGCAAGCATCTTTTTGATATAAATATTAGCAAACAAGCAATGGTGCAAATAGCACAGCGCGCCGAAAATAATTTTGTAGGCGTAAACTGTGGTGTGATGGATCAGTTTGCAAGTATGTTTGGTAAAGCAGATCATGTAATCAAACTAGATTGTGCTGATTTATCTTACACGTATTTTCCATTTCAATTAGAAAATATTAGCATTGTGCTTTTTGACACATTTGTGAAACATAGTTTAGCATCATCTGAGTATAATACCAGAAGACAGGAATGCGAAACTGGTTTAGCAGCGCTTCGTCAACAATTTTCAATTACATCTTTTAGAGAAGCCACGCTAACTATGTTAGATGCAGTTGCAGATACCATTTCAAAGGATGTGTACCATAGATGCAGATATGTAATTGATGAAATTGCCAGAATGGAAGCCGCTTGTAATCATTTGCTTGCTGGTGAAATAGATGCATTTGGTGCGCGCATGTATGAAACACATACTGGTTTAAGTAAGCTCTTTAAAGTAAGTTGCCCAGAGCTGGACCTGATTGTAGAAAACTGCATGATAGAGCCAGCCATTATTGGTGCAAGAATGATGGGTGGTGGCTTTGGGGGTTGTGTGATAGCGCTTGTGCAAACAACTGAACTAGAAACTGTTTATAACCGCATAAACGCTGTATACGAAAATACATTTGGACACAGTATGGGCAAATATGTGATGCAAATAGGCGATGGTACTAGGGTACTGAATTAAAACGTATAAAAATACAAGTATGAAAAAAAGAATGCTGGATCAAAAAAGAATTGTTTGGGCCTTATGTTTTCTTATGCTCGCTTGTTTTTTACAACCTGTTATGGGGCAAAGAAATATTTTGTCAAAGGCTTTCACACAAAACGAGCTACAAAATAAATTATCAAATATTGGAGCTTGGCGACTGGCGCAAAAGAACAACTACTTACAAAAAGTAGCTGCGCTACCTGACTCTGTAAAAGCAAGGCTCGTAAAGGAAGGTGACAAGGGTTTAAAATATGATTGGCCCGCTTTACCAGCAAGTTTATACCTCGATTATAAAATAACGGGTACCCGTTACAATTTTGAAAGAAAAAACAATGAGCGCCGAAAAATTTTAAATGAATTAGCAGTTGCTGCGATTATTACAAAAGACAAAAAATACATACCACAAATTGCGAATGGCATTTGGACACTTTGTGAGCAAAGCACTTGGGTATTACCGGCGCATATAGTGGTACAAAAAGAAAAAACAGGATTACCGGATCCGTATGAGGTAGTAATTGATTTAGGAAGTGGCACCGCTGCTGCGCAGCTATCTATGATTCAGTTTATGTTAAGTGATGAACTGGATGCGTATTCGAAGGGTATTGGTAAACGCGTTTTTGCAGAGTTAAATAAAAGAATATTTCAGCCTTATTTAACACGTAACGATTTTTGGTGGATGGGTTTTACTGGACAACCAGTAAACAATTGGAATCCATGGGTAAATACCAATGTACTTATGACAGCACTATATAGTTCGCTCACAGCAGATAGTGTGGGGCTCATTATTGACAAAACTGTTAAGAGTACAGATATTTTTGTAAATCAATATCCTGATGATGGTGGTTGTGACGAAGGTCCTTCTTATTGGAGTGAAGCAGGTGGTAAGCTCATGCGTTTTATTCATGTTTTAAATAAGTTAACAACAACATCTATTGATTGGAAACAGCAACAACTTATTTACAATATGGGTAGCTATATCAGTAAAGTGCATATTGGAGACAATAACTTTGTCAATTTTGCAGATGCTTTTTCTAAATCTATACCAGATCCTGAAAGCGTTTATTCCTATGGTGCACTATTTAATGACGTTCCATTAAAATCTTTTGGTGCTTATTTATTTGGGTTGCAAAAACAAAAATTAGACAACGGTAATATCATTGATTTTTTAGAAACTACTTCTATTTATGATTCACTTACAACAGTGCCACCTATTGCGCCACTGCCTGCTGTGTCTTGGTTTGCTGATAGACAGGTGTTAACGGCTAGAACCAAAAGTGAATCTACCAACGGACTTTTTTTAGCCGTTCAGGGTGGGCATAACGCCGAAAGTCATAACCACAACGACATTGGCAATTTTATTGTGTATGCAAATAATACGCCTGTTTTTGTTGATGCAGGTGTTGGTAGTTATACCGCACAAACATTTAGCAGTAAGCGCTATGAACTTTGGAACATGCAATCGGTGTGGCATAACTGTCCTACCATTAATGGCGTGATGCAAAAAGAAGGTATTCAGTATAAAGCAACAAATGTTTTGTACGCAAAAAATACAACGGGCGTTTCTGTTTCTATGGATATCGCGACAGCCTATCCAACAGCAGCTGCGGTAAAAAAATACGAACGAAAATTTGATTTTGACCAGTCAAAAAATACTATTCAATTGTTTGAAAATTACGAAATGCTCGAATGGAAATCACCACTGGTACAATCGTTTTTAGTATTTATAAAACCTACTATTGAAAAACCAGGTCAGTTATCCTTTGCATTACAAGACGGCGCTTCTGTGGCGTTTAATTATGATGCCAAACTATTTGATATTGCTATAGAAGACAAAATATTAGAGGACGAAAGAATCAGCGGCATTTGGGGAAAGCAGCTATACCGCATTCAGCTAGTAGCAAAAGGAAATAAAAAAGCAGGAAAACATATTTTTTCTATTGCGCTTATAAATGGATCTAATAGCAACAAATAATACAATGATGAAAAGAAGAAATTTTATACAGCTATCCTCAATACTGAGTTTTGTTGGCCTGGCCCCCGTACTTACAACAAAAGCAGCAACTGCTATTGATAGCATTGATGCATTTGAAACAACAGGTACTAAAGACCGTATGTACTGGGTAAAGTTACTTGATAAAATAGCTTCGCCTATTTTATCATCGATGAGTAAAGGGGAACTCAAAAAAACAATGCCCATGGAGTATAGTCCTACCTGGGATAACAGAAACAAGGAGGTTGCTTATATGGAAGCCATTGGGCGTTTGATAGTAGGCATGGCTCCATTTGTAGCACTTCCAGATGATGATAGCGAAGAAGGGCGGATCAGAAAAAAAATGAGAGATCAAATACATGCTTCATTAACACATGCCGTGGATCCGGAAAGTCCAGATTATTTATACTGGGGCTCACCAAAAGTAGCGCAACCACTTGTGGATGCTGCCTTTTTAGCAGAGGCATTGTTATTAGCGCCTGCTGCACTTTGGGAGCCGCTTAGTAAGCAAACCAAAGAGCGTTTTATTACAGAATTTACAAAACTGCGTGCCATTAAACCATCTAATAATAACTGGGTTTTATTTGCTGCTATTGTAGAAACATTCTTACTCTCGGTAGATGCCCCCATTGACGCTGCACGTATTGATGCTGGCATTGATAAAATACAAGGTTGGTATGTGGGTGATGGTTGGTATAGCGATGGTGTTAAATTTCATTTTGATCATTACAATGGTTTTGTAATTCAGCCCATGCTAGTAACGGTACTTCGTGTAAATGTTAGTAAGGGTAGAAGAACACAAGCAGAACTAGATCTTGCTGTTAAACGAATGAAGCGTTATGCTTCTTTTCAAGAACGGTTTATTTCTCCGGAAGGAACATTTCCAGTATTTGGAAGATCTTCGACATACAGGGTAGGCGCTTTTTGGCCACTCGCAACATTGGCACTAGAAGACAACTTGCCAGCGGGTGTATTGCCATCACAAGTAAGGCCTGCATTAACAGCGGTTTTTAAAAGGGTGTTTGTGAAAGACACATTTACTACAAATGGCTTACTAACACTGGGGTTTGTGGGTGCTAAGCAGTCAAATATTGCAGACTCCTATTCTAACACGGGCAGCATGTACCTGGCGTCTTTTGCATTTATGCCATTAGGTCTTCCAGCTACCCATGCATTTTGGGCAGATCCAGCAACCAACTGGACGCAAAAAAGGGCATGGAATGGAGAAGTATTTCCCAAAGATTACGCCGTAGATTATTAACTTTATTACAATATTAAATTTCGGACATGAAAAAATACATCCTTGGTTTTGCATTTTTGTTTGTGATGGCTCTACTTGGTAATGCACAAACTGCTTCTTTAAAAAATAAAATGGCAGCGCTCATTCAAGATAATTTTGCTTTTGCTACTAAACAATACCAGTATTTAAAAGCAAATACGCCTGATTCGGTAATGCCTCGTAGTTATGTGTTAGCAACCAATACATCTGTAACAAGTGATACCAAATGGTGGTGCAGTGGATTTTATCCGGGCACTTTATGGTATTTGTATGCGTATACCAAAGATGAAAATATTAGAAAGGAAGCAGAAAAAAGACTGGGCATTTTAGAAAAAGAAAAATACTATACAGGTAATCATGACTTAGGTTTCATGATTTATTGTTCTTTTGGAACTGCCTATAAATACACCAACAACCCAGCCTACAAAGACGTTGTAACCATTGCGGCTAAATCATTGTCTACGCGTTATAGACCCGCTATTAAATCGATTCAATCTTGGAATTCAAGTGCGCGCTTAAGTTGCCCGGTGATAATTGATAACATGATGAATCTCGAATTACTACACTGGGTAAGTGATCATGGTGGAGATCCGGTGTATAAAGAAATTGCAGTTACCCATGCCAATACGACCATTGAAAATCAATTTAGACCCGACAATAGTTCGGTACACGTAGTTGACTGGGATTTAGCCAATGCAAAAATTTTAAAAAAAGTAACTTGGCAAGGAACTTCTGATTCGTCGGCATGGTCGAGAGGTCAAACATGGGGATTGTATGGATATACCTTGATGTACCGTTTTACAAAAAATCCTGCTTATTTAAACCAAGCTAAAAAAATAGCAAAATTTATATTGTCTCATCCTAACCTACCAGCGGACAAAATACCTTATTGGGATTTTGATGCACCGGGTATACCAAATGTGCCTCGTGATGCGTCTAGTGGCGCCATTATGGCCTCTGCTTTATTAGAACTTGGACAATATACTAGCGGCGCAGAAAAAAAGGAATACCTACACACAGCCGAAACCATCTTGATGGCCTTATCATCGGAGGCGTATAGAGCAAAGCTTGGTCAAAATGGAGGTTTTATACTCATGCATAGCGTAGGTTCGCTTCCGCATAAGTCGGAAGTAGACGCTCCATTAACCTACGCAGACTATTATTTTATAGAAGGGCTTACGCGTTACAAGGATTGGTATTTGAAATAATACCCATTAAAGGTATTTATTTGCCGTTCGTCTATTTTAACAGCTTGCTTTGCAATACTTTGTGATGCACACGATACTTTCGTGTGGAATTTCACAAATATTATCTCTAAGAACCAAACAAACTGCATGATTTCATTTTTTAAAGGAAAAAAACGCCTTTCCATTACCCTTTTTGCGTTTTTGTTTTCATTATCCTCTTTTGCACAGTATACTACGGTTAGCGGAACGGTAAAAGATACCACCGAAAAAAAGAACTTGCCGATGGCTTCTGTAAATATTTTAAGAGCCAAAGATTCGGTACTTGTAAAAACAGTAAGAACTTCAAGCAAAGGGGAATTTGCTATTGAGCGTATAGCTGCTGGCAATTACATTATCATGGTAAGCTATCCTCAATACGCCGATTTTACGGATAAAATTACTGTGGGCGCTACCCCAACATTGCTCAATATCGCCATTGATACCAAAGCCCATATACTTAAAGAAGTTATTGTAAAAAACACGGTATCGGCCATTCGTGTAAAAGGCGATACCACCGAGTACAAGGCCGATAGTTTTTATGTAACACCCAATGCTGACGTACAGGAACTTTTAAAAAAGATGCCAGGTATACAGGTGAATGCAAAAGGAGAGATTACGGCACAAGGCGAAAAAGTAAACAAAGTGCTTGTGGATGGCGAAGAGTTTTTTAGTGACGATCCTGCGGTGGTAACTAAAAATTTAAGAGCAGATGTTGTAGATAAAGTACAGGTTTTTGATAAAAAATCGGATCAGTCTGTTTTTACAGGTATTGATGATGGACAGAAGTCTAAAACGATTAACCTTCAATTAAAGGAAGACAAAAAAAATGGATACTTTGGTAAAGCCGAAGCGGGTAGCAACTTTAACCAGTTTGGCAATGGTAAATTAATGACCAATGCTTTTAAAGGCAAAAGAAAAATTGCCGGTTATGTGACCACCGACAATACCAAATTTGACAATTTAAATTGGGATGAGTCACAAAATTATGGTGACGGTGGTGGTATGGTTACAGAATTTGGGGATGGTGGTATGTCAATGATTATGACAAGTGGCGATGGTGAAGAAGGTGGTTCTACTGGTTTTCCTAATCAACAATCGGCGGGTGCAACATTTAGCAATAAATTTGACAAGGGCTCTGTTAATACCAGTGCGCAATACAACAGGCTTATTGTTAATGGTATAACAGGTTCCTATAGTAAAACTATTTTACCTAACAACTCTATTATAAATAATACGTTTAGCACACAACGCAACGAAAAAAAGAAATACAAGTTTACCACCACCGATCAGTGGGGAACTGATAGTACGGGTCTATTTAAATTAACATTAAAAGCGGCGAATGTAATATCTGATAATGCCAATAGCTTTAGTGGTGGATCTTATATTCCTGAAACTGGCGCACAGCTTAACAACACAGCGCGAACTACTAGTAATAGTACCAATGATAAAACACTGAATGGTACCATTAGTTACCGTATGCGCTTTGCAAAAAAAGGCAGAACCATTTCAGTGAATTCTGATTTCAATTTTGGCGACAAAACACAAGACGGTTTATTAAATGCGCAAAACGACTATTTTAATGCGTCTAACGTCATTATTAAACAAGAAACCATTGCGCAAACCAAATCCTTGTCACAACTTACTTCTGCGGGTAGCGTAAATACTGTGTATACCGAGCCGCTAGGTAAAAATTCATTTCTAATATTTAATTATAAAATTGGACTCGCGGGTAATAACTCGGAACGCAACACATTTGATGACAGGGCCGGGCAGCCAAAAATTAAAGTGGACACTTTAAGCAATCATTTTAAATTTAATACCGTTAACAACAGTGGTAATATCAGTTACCGATATGCTGTTAAAAAAGTAAACTTTAATATTGGTACAGGCCTAGGATCTGCTAAATACACCATGTTTGATTATGCCACAAATGCTAGCAGAGCAGTGAATTTTACCAACTTTATTCCATCTGCTACCTTTAATTTCACGCCCAAGCAGCAAAAAAAGTTTGTGTTAAGTTATGTGGGAAACACACAAAACCCTACGCTACTTCAAATACAACCTATTATTGATAACACGGATCCGCTTAATATTACGGTGGGTAATGCTAATTTAAGACAGTCATTTACCAATAGGTTTTCATTCAACTATAATAGTTTTAAAGTAATGAAAAGCAAGTATGTGCAGCTTAGTGGTAGTTTCTCCAACACCAACGATGCAATTGCAACTGCTTCCACCATAGATGCTTTTGGTAAGTCTGTTAACCAGTACGTTAACGTTGCTGGTAATTACAATTATGGTGCAGCCTTTTATTATAATTTTGAAATCTACAAGGGTATTAATTTTGGTACAAGTACAGGCGTGAACGGCGGCCGGTACAATAATATAGTGAACGGTATCAATAATACCAATGATAATATTTCTGCTAGGCTTAGTATTGAGTTATCTTATTGGGGTGATAAAAAAATTAACTTTTGGAGTAGTTTTGATGCATCCAACAATAAAACAGTATCTAGTATTCGACCAGGCGCTTCTACTAATTTTTGGTCATACCGTAATAATTCAAATGTGCAGTTTAAGTTTAAAAAGGCCAAATTTTTTATTGACCTAAGTACTGATATTACCGTGTACCAAAAGTCTGCGGCATTTCCTAATCAGCGAAATATTTATTTAGTGCATCCCTCTATGCGTAAAGTGATTTCTAAAAATGATAAGTGGGAGGCAAAGCTTATGGTGTACGATTTGTTCAATCAAAACCAATTTGTGGACAGAAATATCACGAGTAATTTTATTTCTGAAACTACCAATAATGGTATCAGACGTTATGCGCTATTTAGCATCATCTACAACTTTTCAAAAAACGGGAAACCTATGTCAATGGGCTTCTAAGAACGTTTTAATACTTAATACACAATTATGAGAATTATATATATCGTTATTTTAACTTTTATTGTTGGCAGCAGTGCAGCACAGGTTAATTTTATTAATGCGGGTAGTATCACTTTCGAGCGCCGAATTAGTCAGTTTGCTGCACTCATTAATGCAGAAGCGCAAGAAAATATTTGGATGGAAGAACTTAAAAAGCAGTTTCCAAAAGTGGTAGCAGACAATTATACCTTACAGTTTAATAATAAAGAAAGCTTTTATTATTTGACCAAAGAAAATCCTGATAACAAGTACATTAACATGATTTTTAAACCTACCGAAACAAATTATGTGAACCAAAAGCATGAATTAGGGATGGTTACAAATGCTGCTAGTGTTTTTGAAACGAACTATTTAGTAAATGATAGCCTTGTCAAATACGAATGGAAAATTACCGGAGAGGTTAGAGATATTGCAGGCTTTGAATGTAAAAAAGCAGTTACTAAAATATGTGACTCAGTAGTAGTAGTAGCTTTTTATACCGATCAAATTCCAGTGCAAGCTGGACCCGAAAATTTTAATGGACTTCCTGGTATGATATTAGGTATTGCAGTGCCCCGTTTAGGCACTACTATTTTTGCTACTAGTATTTCATTGCAAGCAGCACCTAATTATGTTTTACCAACACTGAGTAAGCCCAAAAAATCAACCATCAAGCAATTAGACGCTGATCTTGTAAAAACCACCAAAGATTGGGGTAAAGAAGCAGCTGCTATTTTGTGGTTTTTAAAACTCTAACCTAGTCCGCCCTTTCCTCTATATAGTTTAATGGGTTTATCTAGTTTTACTTTAAGCACCGTAATATAGGTGTCTAATGTAGTAGAAGGTACATTTATGTATACAAGTCCTGGTACTGGGCTCCATGAAATTTTTCCTACAACTTTGGACGTAAGTTTTGTGCCGTTGCCAAGTACTTCCACTGATTTAATTTTATTGTCGAGGCCTTTAACCATTACAGGGCCACTTGTTTTACCGTGTAAAAACAAGTAAAGTGTTGTAGAGTCTTTAGATAAAGTAGTGGGTCCATAAAAATGACCTTGTGGAATGCCGCCAATTGTATTAAAAATAGATTCACCGTGTTTACGGTTCCACTTGCCAAGTTCCTTTAAAATATGTACTTGCTCGTCTGGAATGCTGCCATCGGCTTTTGGCCCAATGTCTAATAATAAATTGCCACCATTCGAAACAGCGTCTACAAATATTGAAATGATTTCATAAGGGGTTTTCCAGTTGGTGTCAGATTTTCTATAACCCCAGTTGTCATTGGTGGTCATGCAAAGTTCCCACCATTTAAAACTAGGTCTTACCACAGGAAAATTTTGCTCTGGTGTTTCATAATCACCATAGCCTTGTAAACGTCCATTGATAATGGTTCCCGGGTTTTTTGCAAGTAAGTTTGTTCTCACTTTGCTGCTTTCCCACTCTTCTGCGCTGTGTTCCCAATCACCATCAAACCACCATAAATCTGGATTGAATTTTGTAGATAGTTCGGTTAATTGATTTTGAAAAAATCCTTGGAATCTTTTCCAGCGAAGAGGATCGTTCGCTACTTTATACCTACTACTATCCTTTAAAAATCCAGGATAGTCAGGATGGCTCCAATCGATGAGTGAAAAATAAGCGCCCACTTTAATATTATTCTTACGCAGTGCATGAACGAGTGGATCAATCAAGTCTCTTTTTGCAGGCGTATTTCTGATAACGTCATAATGTTTTTCTTTGGTATCCCATAGCGCAACCCCGTCGTGGTGTTTGGTAGTGATAACGGTGTAACGTGCACCTGCTTCTTTAAATAAATTAGCCCAAGCAGTGGGGTCGTATTTGCTAGCGGTAAATCCATTTAGCTGGCTCATGTAGGCTGGCCAGGTTACTTGTTTGTTGTGAAAACTCCAGCTTTCTGAAACGTCATTGACTGCATAAATACCATAGTGAATAAAGATGCCAAGTTTTGCATCTTCAAACCAACCCATTTTTTGCGCAATACTATCTTGGTTGATTTTACTTTGTGCATTTGAATTATTTGCAAATGTTGTACAAAATAGTACCGCAATAAAAGCAGCAGTAATTTTTGAAAAACGGTTCATAGTAACATTTATTTATGGTATTAAAAATCGACTATTTTTAATCGCTAGCACACTTTATTTGAAAAAATATTTTTATCTTATTGTCTCATATTGAATATGAATCTATTTGAATTTTTACTGCTATTATTTTAACCCAATCTAGTTCTATGCGCCTTTATCGTGTTGTTTGTACATCCTTATTTTTGTTTGTTGTAAGCAGCTTGTCTGCTCAATTGCAAAAAAGCAACCTTACATTTTCAAGTTTACCTACAAGATGGGACGAGTCACTACCACTAGGTAATGGTATGCTTGGCGCCATGGTTTGGCAAAAAAACGATCAGTTACGATTTTCATTAGACTGTGCGTCACTTTGGGATGAACGCCC
>CAJBRT010000064.1 GCA_903958045.1 uncultured Bacteroidota bacterium
ACCAAAAAAATCGCCAATTGGAGCAGATACAGCAGGCGTTTTACTACCATCCCAATACATTTCTATGCGCACATGTTGCATTTGTTCTGCTGATCTTGGAATGGTTCCGCTTAACCACATACGTCTTACAATGCCTGAACCCGTTGTGTTTAAAACGTCAATTTTTTGGCCAGCTTCTAATGTAATAAAAGCACGTCCCTTTGCACCTTTATTGGTTGTGCCCGCATTCCCTTTGGCGCCCGTTGGATTTTCGGGACTCACCCAAACCGTTTTTGTTTGACTAGAAGGAGCTTTGTATAACTCTTGTGCAAACGTATTTAGACCTAGTAAGCATAAAGCAATTGCAAATAGTACGCTTTTGTTTTTCATAATTTAAATTTAGCAGCAATTAGGAGAGCCATCGCATGATTTTATAACTGATTCGGTAAGGCCTCTCTCAATTTCTATTGGGGTGGCTGGTCTTATCGAAACAATTTTGATGTTGTAATGTAGGTGAGTGCCTGCTAGTGGATGATTGGCGTCCACTATAATATGATCTTTGTTTTTTTGAAGGAGTTTTGCTTCATTTCCTCCCGGAATTTGAATATAGGTTCCTATTTCAAGGTCAGAAGTATTTTCAAATACGTCAATTGGAAGTGTTTGAATCATTTTTTCATTGATAGCACCATAGGCATATCGCGGCGGCAGCATAACCTGCACGTTGTCATTGACTTTGTGTCCTTCTAATGCTTTTGCCACCATTGGAAAAATAGATATGGCACCATGAACATATTGTTCCGGTTCAAAATCTAAATTAGAAAACACTTCTTCTTGTTCATTGGTTACAATGGTATAATGTATGCCAACTACTGTATTTTTTTGTACTTGCATACTAACTCAAGTTAATTTGTAATACTTGCCCTTTTTTCAATTCAACTGTATTTTCAAATTCAAATTGATAGGCCTGATCTTTTTTAGTGAGTTTACCGTTGATGATTGTATCGCCTACATAAATTTTTGCTTTGGCAACCTTTAAAGATGGTTCAACTGCTATTTTATTTAAACGCAAAGAGCCATAGGCAACATTCAGTTTCGCAGTAAAATTTTGTTCATTTTGATTTTGTTCGTAAGAGCCCCAGCCACTGGCTGCTGTATAAGGTACTTTACATTTATGCGGATTCAATTTGGGCGCAAATTTGATAGATCCGTTAGGGCCATCGTAATCAAATCCACAGGCAGAAATAAATGTGCCATAGCTAGCCATGGCTCTCGCATAGTGGTCGCTACATTCAATTTCATTAAATGGATTGCGCTTTGCGGCATGATATCTGTCATGTATCATTCGGGTTAATACAAGCGCTTCGTCGGTCATACCTTCGGCCATCATGTGCGAAGCTACCTGGTGTTCAAAACCACTCATACATTCATGAAAATAACCCAATTGCCAAGTGGTGTTTTCTCCATAAGGTTTTGCTTCATTACTTGGGTTGGTATTCATTACCATGCCACCTTCGCCGGCAAGTGCATAAGGTCGCCAGCCTCTTCGTTCTTTAATGTAGGGTCCAACATCGGGTGTAAAATTATATTTCCATAAAGCCCTTAGCGCCGACATTGTTTTTTCTTTATTCAGTATTCTCCCAAGGCCTACTTGATGCGCCCAACTTTGACCATATACCTGATCAATATGGCAAGTATTATAAGAGCCTAATTTTTCTCTGCCTTTAATTTCATCTGGCTTATGAATAAAATATTCACCATTAAATAATTTTTCTTCCATGTTTTTTGTACCGCTTGCTACATAAGTTGCACAAATATTGGCAAAAGGGGTGTCACCCATTTCGATGGCCATTTGTTCGCCGGCTTTTGCGGCGGCTATACATAATCCAACGAGCCATGCAATTTCACCATCCCAAACAGCATCTAAAGTGTTTTCGATAGGCGTATCTTCCATGCCATCTTTGTTTTTATCCTGATTGATTACCCAGGTTGTTGCCAGCTTTATTTTTTCCCAATTATTTTTCAGGAAACTTTTGTCGCTCGACATTTTATGTTCTCTGTAAATTCTTAAAATGGTTCCAGCCTGCCCATCAATAGCAGCTGTTTTTACAACTTCGCCTCTATAATAAATCATGCCGTTTGCTGTTAACGAAAGGCCCAAGTCTACGCGTTCTCTGGTGTCTCTTTCTATGCCAGGAAATATACGGCCCATTGCTTGTGCATACTGCCAAACGTGCATACAAGTACCTTCGCAGCAGCCAACGCCTTCCCAGGCATAAAACCTGCCGGAATCAAAGCGGTGTGCGGTGGTGGTAGCAAGCGTTGAAATATTTAAAAAAGTACGTTCTAAAAACCACCATGGTAATGTAGAGTCGTACCATGTTTGACGCCAAAGTGCTGTGTTTGTTGAAAGTTCTGAAAAATTGCTAGCTACGTATTGTACAACTTCAACTGCATTTTTAAATTGCTGATTGTAATAGCGACCCTTCCCTTCAATCACAGGGTTTAATTTCAAATTTGCAAAATGCCATCCAATTATAAAGTCAGCTTTTATGGTTTGGCCACCTCTAATGGTATGCTTGGTGCTAACTGAATTTAACAAAGGGCCTTCCGATACCTTTTTTGATGTCGTTGAAATGTTTTGTTGAGAAAACGATTCGGCCACAACTGGTAAGGTAAAGGATGTATTCGCGTTACACTTTACGTGGCGCGCGCCAATAGCCATGGTGCCATAGTCTGGTAACATCTGTTGATTATCGGAGCCATTTAATTGGATGCTACTATTGGCAATATAACAATTTGAAAAAGACTCAAAAGTATTTTGTCTGATATCAGTTTCTTTTTTGGACTTAAGCATTATTTTATTTTCCAACCAACCCAATATAGAAACCGATACATCTTTTTCCGTTTTATTTTTTACCGAAAAAGAATAAATCGTGCAAGGAAGTCCAGAGTTCTTTTCATCTAATGGAATAAACGGAGAAAAAATAGAGGCCGTAATATCTAACCCTAAACGATGGTCTATATAATGCACTTTTGCCATGGGGTAAGTGGCTTCAAACAATATTTCATCCCAATCAGATACGTCTAATTTTTTTATGATTGTTTTTTTACCGGAAACAATTTTAAATGCAAATCCTTGATCGATGGGTCTAATGTTTTTTGCAGGTTGTACATACGCGGATCCGTCTTGCGGCCTCACTTTTTTACCTACGTGTAAGTCCATGCCCCATTCAATTGTTTTGGGATCAATACCATTTTGATTTTCATTAAAAATATCCCAGAGCCAAAGCCGTCCATCGCCGCCTAAATAAACGGTGCCCGTAAATATGCCACCAATGGGCATGCCAATATATTGTAACTCGTTTTTTGTTTTTTTATACGTGGTAACAAAGCCTCTTTGGTATAACGATTTTACCCATTGCGGATCTAATTTTTTATCTATGGGAATGTTATGAAGTAGGGGTGGCTGTGCAAACGGTCCGGCAATTGCTTTAAGTGGCGAGTGGTAAAGACCAGCAGCCAATAACCCTGAATTTTGTATAAATTTTCTTCTTTCCATATTAATGATTTGAAGCGTTTATTTCTTGTGTATCGCTGTATGGATAGCTTCTAACAATCCATTACTTGGAGTATCATGTCCTAATTGCCAAAACATAATACCACCTAATTTATTTTTTAGCACATACTTTGTTTTAGCCTCAATCGATTTTTTATCATCAAAAGTGGCATATACTTTTTCTGTTGTATTATAAGCATATGGAGCTTGAGCTTCTGCATCCCAGTAAAATTTAAATCCATCTTTCTCTGAAATACGTTTTGGAAATTCATTATACCCAATATAAGATTTAAATTTCCCCTTTTGATATAAGCCATTGTTGTCTTCACTTACACCTTCCCATGTTCTAGCATAAAAGGCAGCACCTATGATCATTTTTTTTGCTGGCACACCTATTGATAATAAATATTGTATGCAATTATCTGCCGATTCTTTTTGTTTACTCGTGCTATAAAGGGGGCTGTGATGACCTGTAACGGTAGAATATCCGCCCACTAAATCATAAGTCATTAAATTAACATAGTTTATTAGCGGCATAACATCGCTCCAATTGACAGCTTGTTCTGCAAATTTTTTAAAACCACCTGCTGCAAATGTGATGGTTGCTTTTTTGCCTAATTGTTGACGCAATGCTTTAATAAGCTCTGTAAAATTTGGCTTGTCTTCAGGCGTAAAACGGTGATTTGGAAATCCAGCAATCGCAGGATATTCCCAGTCTAAGTCAATACCATCTGAACCAAAATAATTGGTGAGTGATTTGACTGATTCTGCAAAATTGGCGCGTCCCTCTTCGGTACTAAACACTTCGGAACAGGGTGCACATCCTCCCCAACCTCCCAAAGACAATAATACTTTTAAATTTTTGTTTTGGGATTTCATGGCAACCATTTTTTGAATGATTGCAGTGTCTTTTGCACCTTTTAATTTTAACCGATCTCCTTCTAAATGTCCGAAACAATAAATGATATGTGTAAAATCATTTGGGTTATAGGAATCAAGTTTTTCCAGGCTACCAGAATAATATGCAATTACGGCTTTTTTTTGAGCGACACTTACTTGACTAAAAAACAAAATGCCCAGAACCATGAACAATATTTGGAGATTTTTCATTTTCAAATAGGTTTATAGATACTTTTAATATAGATCAGTATAAATATAAATAAAAAAAAGCCCCTATTGCTAGGGGCCTTATTGAAATATTGCACTAAAATTACCCAAAGGCTTTTGTACTTATTAATTTTCGGTATTCAAACCGCCGGAAGCCACACACTGCCATTTACCATCTCTTTCTACATAAGTATCATTCCAAGTAGTTGTTCTTGAAAATGCTTTACCAGCTTTGTCAGTACCTTTTGTAACATGAGAGCCTAGTACAGTTGCAATGTTATTGCCATGGAAAGTAACGTTCATGTCTCCGTTTATTACCTCGGTAATTGTACCGTCTTGAGCAGATAGTGATTTAATAAATTCTTCTTTATTTTGTTTTTCACCTTTCGAATTAAATTGATGAAAATCATCAGCAAGTATTTCGCTAACTACTTTAGCACCATGGTCTGTTTCTAAAATTGACAAATTCCAAGCAGCTTCCATGCCTTTGATTTTTGCTGCAACAGTAGCAGTGTCAAGTGTTGCAGGTGTTGTAGCTGCAGCCGTTTCAGTTTTTGTTTCTTGATTATTACAAGCGATCAATGATGTTGCAACAAATAACGATAATAAGATTTTTTTCATTTTATTTTATTTAGTTAAGATTTATTGAATTTCCCAATCGGTAAAGGTAGAGGTAAACTTGCCTAGTTTAGCTAATTCATCTGAATTCGGTTTTAATTTAGCAAACAAGTCAGTACCTAATTGATTTAATTTACCATCGGCATTAAAAAATTTATCTCTTGCTTTCGGTTCAAAAATATAAAGTACAGCCATTTCACTGTCATTTTTTTTGACATCTGCGCCACGAGCCGCAGTCACTTCAACTAATTTTACCTTAAATAGTTTGATGAATTCAGTAGCATATTCATTAAAATAATATTTTTTAAACTGTTCCATAGTCACATTTGGACTTAAGGTTACAGTGCCTTTGTGAAGACCTAATAAACTGCCTTTTTTGAGCGTTTGAGCAAACATGTAAGTTGATAGCAACAACATTGCGTTGAGTAGTAAAACTTTTTTCATGATTTGTTTAATTTTTAGTATTATGAATAGTATTTGAATCTACAATATTTTATTGAGAATCTGCCCTATTCACATTAAATTAATGCTGCTAGCTCTTGAAATTCATACTGCTCCATCGGGGTACTCGATGTTCTAAAACTTTTATCGATAGTGTAAGCGCTCATGGACGATGCGTCATATGCGCTGGATGCTAGCTCCATTATTTTGGGTTCAGATAAATTTGGCTCTAACCACTCGCTAGCCTGCGCTTCATTTAAAATGGTAGGCATTCTTTTTTTCTTGTTATGGATTTGCTCCATCATTGTATTTGCCTTTGTGGTAACAATAGAAAAAGTATCCATGGCTTCTCCGGTTTCTTTATCAGTCCATGGTTGATAAATGCCTGCCATGTAAAATAAAGGCTGATCTTTTAAAGTAATATAGTAGGGGTATGCGATTTCTTTCGATGAACCGGCTGGTTTGTAGTGTCGCCATTCAAAAAATCCGCTAGAAAGCACGAGGCATCTATGCTCAAGTGCTGCTGGTTTAAATAATTTACTTTCTAATAAACGCTCACAAGTTGCGTTGAGGGTGTTAAATTTTTCACGTCCAGCCTGAACTTCCTTTGTATTTTTTACCCAGGGTGCAATGAGTTCCCAATGGGCATTTTCGATGGTAAAATCTCCGGTACTGCCTTTAATAATAGGCCAATTGCTATAACTAAAACCACTTTGAAGGGGTATATGCGTTGGAGCTAGTTTTTGGGTATTACCTTTTAGGTTAATCGATGCCCCATTTGGAGCTACAAGGCTATTAAAATAACACATGCTTAAAGGTAAGAAAAGAGGGCTATTCGAACTCTAAGTCCGAAAGGTATGATTCCCAGCTAATTACGCTGTAGGTGTTTGGTTTGGTAGGCATGATTTAAAATTGTCTACTATAAAAACGCCTTTATTGGCATTTTGTTTAACAAATTGCCAATTTTATTTTCTAGACATGATTTGACCTACTTTTATACCATGTCTATCAAGTATTTGATCATATTTTTTGGGATGGTACTGGTTTCAAACATAGCCAGTAGTCAACTGCGTTTTCAGGTAAAACCCATTGCTATTAACAAAATAAATAAAGTAGACAGTTTAAAAGCTAGCCCCATTCAAATACTAGCCCCTAATAATTACGTAAAAGGACTTCCATTTTTTTGTAAACAAGAATGGCAATTTGAAAAGCGCACAAAAGTACCTTTTAGGTTTAGACTGGGTAGTTTGGATTATGTAAACAAGCTAGAAGGTAAAAAATAACCCATTAATACACTGCAAAAGTTTGAATCATTGGCTTTGCGTTAGAGGCCAATATTTTTAATCTTACATTGTTAGCTGTAATAGGTTTCTCTAATAGTCCAATGTATTTGTGGCCAATACAAGTACCTTCTTTTATTGTTTTCCATTCACCATTTACATTGGCTTCTACTACAAAAGAGCGTACGCGTTCTCCTTCTTGAATATTTTCTTGCAGTACAATTTTGCTGAATGCTTTTTGTGATGGAATATTAATGATGTAATCTTTATTTTTAGTTGACCAACTTGCTATTGGTGTTTTAAATACTTTTTTAACGCTATCGCCCCACTCGGTAAGCCTTTGCACATCTACGTTTGGAATAAGACCTCTATTATCTGGCGTAATGCCAAGAATAAGCGTAGAATTATGTCCCACCGATCCGTAATACATGTTCATCATTTTATCTAATGGATTTACATGATGGTCTTCGTTAGGGTTCCAAAACCAATCGTGACCGCCTTTGTGTCCACGAAGTGGCGCGTCGCTCATGGCAGGCATCCAATATTTGCCAGTGGGTGATCCTGTTTTTAACAGCGCAAAATTATTGGCAAAAATAGTGTCTTGTTTAACTGCATGTGAAAACACAAATGGAAATGTAGACCATGAAGGGTAGGGTACTGTTCCAGATTCAGAACCACCCCATCTAAAATCTGCCTTTTGCGCGTTGTGGTAAAAGAGACAATTGGGTTGATACTTCATAACAATGGGTAAAATGTTTGGTCCGTTTTTAGAAGGATCATCGGCGCCACCATCAAACCATATCATAAATAAATTACCGTAGCGGGTGCAAAGTTCGGTTACCATCCCTTCACACATATTTTTATAAGCCGCTTGTCTGCGCTTTGCAAATTCGCTTGTTCCTTCTACTTTAAAATCATGAATGCCTAAATAAGAGTTCCATCTAATGCCCACATAAATGCCAGGTTCAATACCATATTTACGACAAGAGTTTACAAAATCGCGCACAATATCGCCCTTGCCATTTTGAAATGTTAGCGCTTTCATGCAATATGGGTTTACGTCACTTTGATACAGTGCAAATCCTGTTTCATGCGTAACCGTAAGTACTGCAAATTTTGCTCCACCTGCTTTAGCGGCTTGTATCCACTGATCAGTATTAAGTTTTGTTGGATTAAAAATATTGGCATTTGTAAACGGCGAAATTCTGTTTTGTGCCTGATTGTATGGCGTTCCCTGAAACACCGGCAAATCATAAGAAATAAGTACGCCAATTTCTGCTTTTTGCCAAGCAAGTTGAGGAGCAGAAGGTTTTGGAATATCGCTTTGTATGTTTTGAGCGGATGCTCCAGTAATGCTGATTACTAGTGCAGCTAAAATCCAATATTTTTTAAACATGATTTTTAATTAAGGTCGTTTTCTAATTTTAAATACCCCTCTATTTTGAAATACATTGTTATCGGAACGCATTAATAATGTAAGGGTAGAAGAACTGTTGGTACTTATTTGAGAAGTTCTATTAATGTAAAATGTTTGATGGTCTTTTTTAGCAAGATACGACTGCATGGTATTTTGATTTTCAAAATTAATAATCGCCGAATCTATGGAGGTGCCTGTTACTGCTACATCTGCTAAAAACTTTACTTCATATTGTCCTGGTGTTGTAATATACTTACTTAAATCTAGTGTAATCGTGTCTTTATTATTTTTAAATGTTTTAGTATCCCAGTTGCCACAAATAGCCCAGTCGTTGGTTTCGGTGGGTGCAGGGTTGTAGATGTAGTCATTTACATGATATACTTTTAGAGATCTAATAAGCGGGGTATTTACACGTGCATCAATTGTGAGTTTTAGTTCCGTTACATTTTGAGTAGCAAATGCATCAATTTTTTTTCGGCCCACCGATGATCCTTTGGTAATAACTCTCCATTTGTTATTCATTTTACCCTGTACAGTATAGTTTCTGATGCGGTGTCCATAACGGTAATCTTCTTCAATAACTATATGATTAACCGGGGTGGCTTTGTCAAATGAAATAGTAAAAACGTTTCCTTTTTTATTGTTTAGTTGCTTTATCGGATTAGAAAATCTTTGTTGAATGGTTTGGCCAAGTGCACGATATGCTTTTTTATCACCAGCAGTAATTTTTCCGGTAGTATCCGGAGAGGCATTAAGAAGCATAACACCCCCATAACCCACCGATTTATAATACATATCGATTAGGTTTTGAAGTGACTTTCTCTTTTTTTCATTGGTTGGATTCCAAAACCAATTATGATTATAAAGTGGTGCATCGGCTTCAAGTGGCGCCCAGGCATCTCCATTAGGATCATCATTGTACTGGGTAGAAATACCGCTGTTAAGGTCTTTACTAGATAAACTATTCCAGGCTGGGTAAGCGAGCATGCCAGACTCTGACCCGGGCCATCTAATAGAAGCTTTTTTACTCTGAAAAATCACCGATTGGCTAGCGTGCTTTTCAAGAATATCGTCTATGTCAACAATGCAGTTGCCGTCAAACCAAACTTCTAGCATGGGTCCGTAATTGGTGAGTACTTCGGTGAGTTGTTGTCTAAAAACTTTATTGTAGGCTTCTTGCAAATCAGGATTTGTGGTTTTACCTCCGCTACCAATACCAGCGCCATATTTTACATCACCCGGATAAATATATATACCAAGGTTAAGTCCATATTTTTTACAAGAAGCGGCAATGTCTGCTAATAAATCGCCTTTACCATTTTTCCAAGGAATATTTTTTACACTATACCCCGTGGTATTGGTTTGCCACCAACAAAATCCACCCACATGTTTGGCAACAAAAATAATTTGTTTTGCGCCCCACAATTTTGCGGTTTCACACCAGTCATCTGTGTTAAGCTCAGTAGGATTTATGCGCGAAATATCAAACATGCCCGTTTCGTCATATTCGGATCCAAGCCAAGTGGCTACTCCAAAGTGTATAAACATGATTCTTTCCTGTTCATGCCACTTATACTGCACCGCAGATGGTTTTGCAAGTTGTTTCGTTTGAGAAAAACCAATAGTTGTGAAGGTGATAGTGATTAAAACGAAAAATAATTTTGATAAATTTTGCATATTGTTTATTTGGTAGCAGCTTTACTTTTTTTAAAATACTAGTTGCGTATTGGTAGCAACAGTTTGAAGTTTTCCGTTACAATAAATACTAGCTTGTTTTTTGGTGTTTGACTTAATGTGCAAATTTGTTACGCGCCCTTTTGTCCATTTCATATCTATCTCATAGTTGCCTCTTGCTTTAAGGCCATTTACAGCGCCTGTACTCCATGCTTTCGATATAGCAGGCAACAGCTCTATGAAACCAGTATGCGATTGAACCAGCATTTCAGCAACGGCAGCAGCGCCACCAAAATTACCATCTATTTGAAAAGGGGGATGTGCATCGAGTAAATTTGGATACGTGCCACCCATATTATTGTAATTTTCTTTGGTTTCATCGGGTGGAACAAACTTTAAAAGTTCACGGTACATTTTGTATGCGTGTTCTCCGTCTTTTAACCTAGCCCATAAATTAATCCGCCATCCCTTAGACCAACCTGTAGTTTCATCCCCTTTAATTTCTAATGTTTTTTTTGCAGCATTAGCAATAGCTGGTGTTTGCGAGGTTGTTACGTGCGTGCCTGGGTAAAGCCCATATAAATGGCTTTGATGTCTGTGGGTAGGTTCGGCGTCTTCCCAGTCGTAATACCATTCTTGTAAATTTCCTGCTTTACCCACCTGGTAGGGATACATTTTATCGAGTGCTGATTTAATACTATTTGTAAATGCGGCATCGTTTTTAAGTACTTCCTGCGCAGCAATAACGGCTAAAAATAATTCACGAATCATGGCTAGGTCTGCAGTGCCACCATATAGTGTGCTTCCCTTAAAACCGGTTGGCGTAACAAAATAATTTTCTGGTGAAGTAGAAGGTGAGGTAATGAGTTTGCCATTCTTATCAGGAATCATCCATGCCAAACAAAATTCGGCGGCACCTCGCATAATTGGATAGGCCTCTTTTTGCAAGTAGGCTGTGTCGTTAGTAAATAAATAATGTTCCCATAAATGCGCTGAGGCCCAAGTGCCACCCATTGGCCAATTGGCCCAACTAGGATCTCCGTCTCCAAAATTACCCACAGGGTTAGACATTGCCCAGATATCCGAATTGTGGTGCGATACCCATCCTGGCATATTGTAAAATGTTTTTGCAGTAATTTTTCCGGTGGTTGATACATTTTTTACGAATTGTAAAAACGGCAGGTGCATTTCAGGTAAATTGGTGTTTTCTGCTAGCCAATAATTTTCTTCGGCATTGATGTTCATGGTATAATTGCTCGACCAAGGGGGCTGTAAATATGAATTCCAGATGCCTTGTAAATTAGCCGGTACACCTGGTGTTCTAGAACTGCTAATTAACAGGTAGCGACCAAACTGAAAATATAAAGTTTCTAGGTAGGGGTCTACCTCTCCTTTGGCATATCGTTGCAATCTTTCGTTGGTAGGAAGTTGCGGAGCGTTTGCGCCATCTAGTTGTAAAGCAACCCTGTCAAAATAATTTTGATAATCTTTGGTATGTCTTTTTTTAATAGCGTCCCAACCTGTTTTTACTGCACTGGTAAGTTGCGTTTTAGCTGTGGCATACTGGTCGCGACCTTCTGTGGCAGGGTTTTTATCAAATCCATTAAAGCTTGTTGCCATCGATACATAAATAGTGGTAACTGTTGCATTCGATATTTGAATGCTAGAATCAGTGTAGGTTATTATGCCATCGTTTGTTACCACCTGAATTTGTGTAGAAAAACGCGTTCCTTTTTTAGTGTCAAACACCACGGAATTTTGTTTTTTTCCTAAATAGCTTGGGTCTGCTTTAATAGGCGCAACACCGCTTACTTCTAAAACATTATTTGTTGTTTTGGTAGTGTAACGAAGTAATGATTCAAATCCAATGGTATAGCTGAGTCCGCCTTTTTGCTTGGATTGTAATTTGATGGCAAAAATTTTATCGGGGTGAGAAACTAAGTATTCTCTTTCGATGGTATTGGTTGCTGATTCAGTCTTTACCGTTGCCACCGCGTCATGTATATTGAGTTCACGGTAGTAGTTGCTAATAAATGGATCGTTATTAAAACTTAGTAAAAGCGTGCCGAGTGGCGCATACGACTCCGAAAATTTGCCTTGTAATTTTTTAATAAGTGTTTGTGCTTTTTTGTAATTGTTTTCTGCCAATGCCTCTCTAACAGCCGGCAAATTTTTATATGCATTGGGATTCATGTTGGCGTTTACGGGTTCTCCAGACCAGAGGGTCGCGTCGTTTAAAAATATTTTCTCTACCGAAATTCCACCAAAAACGGTAGCACCGTGCTGGCCATTACCAAGTACGAGGGCTTCTTCAAAATATTTGGCTGGGCTATCGTACCATAATTTTAAGGGTGCGTTGATGGCTGCATTTTGGTTAGGTGCCAAAGCTGCCACGCCATTAGGAGCCGCAGATACTTTGTTGGTTCCAGGCTTGGCGCTTTTTTTTGTAGCTGGTTTTTTTTGAGCCAATCCTACAAAACTAGTTGTGATAAATATTGCAAATAGTATAACCCTGCGTATCATATTAATAATTAAGCGTTTAGAACTATCCTTAAAAGTAAAAATAAGTTGGCACAATTGCTCAAATAAAAAAGGGCCATGTTTTGTTATTTTCTTACATTTAGTATACCATAAAAAGCTTGCACATCATGCACCGGACAAAGTTACAGGCGCTTATTTTTAGTATTTTAGTAATAGCTGCAACAACAGCTATGGCCTATCCATTAACAGTTCAGGATACACTTCGGGTAAATAAAGTGTTGCCTTTTGAAATTGACGGCGC
>CAJBRT010000065.1 GCA_903958045.1 uncultured Bacteroidota bacterium
AAATCCGGGTTAATGTCTTTTAACCTTTCGGCCATTACTTCTGCCTTCGGTTTTCCAGCAGTAGAATGAAGCGCAGGAATTTGCCTATTTACATTGCTAAGATCAACCGTATCGGCATCAACAATGGTCATTTTACCAACGCCTGCACGGGCAATCATTTCGGCACAAATGCCACCAACACCACCTAGTCCTACCACGAGTACATTTTTAGACATCAGGGCTTCGATAGGCGCATCCCCTAACATTAACTGCGTTCTACTCATCCAATACGGTATCATCAATATTATTTTTTTGGGTATAAAACTTGTTCTAGATTTAGCCTAGTTAACCATGCAAAAATGTACATCCTATGCGGTTTATAAAAATATTTTATTGTAGTGCTGTTTTATGGCTGCTCACAACAACAGTTTCATTAGCGCAAAGCCAGATCCCACTTGCAATAAAACCCACGCCAGACATCAGTATTAGCCTCCTAGCTTCTAGTAACAAAGTGAGTATTAGAGGTCTAAGCGTTGTAAATGACAATGTTTTTTGGGCCAGCGGATCAGGAGGGATGGTTGCAAAATCTACCGATGGTGGTAAAAATATTGAGTGGATGCAGGTGCCTGGTTTTGAAAAAAGAGATTTTAGAGACATCGAAGCATTTGATCAAAATACAGCTATCATTATGGCGGTTTCGGATCCGGCCATCATTTTAAAAACAACGGATGCTGGAAAAAATTGGAAAAAAGTTTTTGAAGATACAACAGCTGGCATGTTTTTAGACGCCATGCATTTTGAAAAAGTGGATGGCAAATTAGTGGGCATGGTTGTAGGCGACCCCATCAATCAAAAAATATTTTATGCTAAAACTTTTGATGGCGGCGAAACTTGGATCAAGCCTTCTAAAAAAGAATTAAAAAATGTACCTACCGTGCCAGCAGGTGAAGCTATGTTTGCATCGAGTGGAACCAATATTGCAATTACAAATTTTAGCAAAGCCTCCCCATGGCTCGTAGTAACCGGTGGAACCAAATCGCGTTTAAAAGATTTTTTAAACCATTCATTTAATGATTCGCTACCGCTAATTCAAGGTTTTAGCTCAGCAGGTGCCAACTCCATAGCTTTCAATAATACAATTCAAAAAGGAGTTATTGTTGGTGGCGACTTTGCACACGACACCATTAGCAGGTTCAATTGTATTTTGCTTGCTTTTGAAAATGGCAACAGAACCTACACAACACCCATTATTAACCCACATGGATATAGGTCATGTGTGGTTTACCTCGACAATGAATCTTTAATTAGTTGCGGCACTTCTGGTATAGACATTAGTTCCGATGGTGGTATTCATTGGGAACTGGTTTCCAAAGAAAGTTTTCATGTGGTTCAAAAGGCAAAAGAAGGGCGCGCGGTATACCTTGCCGGCGGCCGTGGCCGAATCGCAAAATTAATATGGTAATATTGTAACAATTAGGCACGAAAATTGTAGATTAGTAGAGCAGTATTAAATAGTAGGTATGAAAAAATTTCAGGCAATTATCAAATTTACCATGGACGACCAGTTTATGACACTGGTTCCACCCCACCGTAGTTATATCAATTTCCTCTTTAATAAGAGCATCATTGACAGCTATGCGGTGAGCATGGAAAGTCAAACCTGTTGGATTACCCTCAATACTGATTCGAAAGAAGCGGCGGCCAAATACCTCAAAAAATCTCCTTTATACAAGTATTGGGACTATGAAATAGAGGAACTTTTTGTGTATGACAGCCAATTGTATAGGTTTCCATCGCTTCAATTCAACTAATTCGCAAAAAATAGAAAGTTTTTTTTGGCAGTTTCAGTTCAGACCCTATTTTTGCACTCCATTAAAAAGGGAGCATAGCTCAGTTGGTTTAGAGCATCTCGTTTACACCGAGAGGGTCCGCGGTTCGAACCCGTGTGCTCCCACACAAAAAAGCCTTCGATTGTATCGAAGGCTTTTTTTATGTACCCCCATTTAGCCAATTCAATTAAGTTTGCACTTATGCATCCCTTTACTACGCCCAATAAAATTGTGATTACCTGCCATAAATGGTTAGCACCTGCCCTTGCGACCGAAGTACATTCGCTAGGATTTAAGATTGACCGCAGTTTTCAAACCGGGGTAGAACTCAGGGGCACCATCAATGATTGTATTCGACTTAATTTACATCTTCGAACAGCGAGCCAGGTTTTATACTCCATCAAAACATTTAATTGTAACAATCCCGACGAATTATATGAAAACCTCGCTACCGTTGAATGGGAAAAAATAATTGATCCGGGCGGGTATTTTTCAGTGACCAGTAATGTCTTTCATACTACAATCACCACCAATTTATTTGCTAACCTTAGGGTTAAAGATGCGGTTGTAGATCGTATGCGTAAGGTGGCGAATAAACGACCTTCTACCGGTTCTGACTTAACAGGGGCCGTTGTTTATTTGTACTGGAAATATGATGAAGCCGAAGTTTTTATCGATACTACTGGCGACTCGTTGGCAAGACATGGATACCGTAAATTTCCAGGAAAAGCACCGATGCTAGAAGCCCTTGCAGCTGCCACTATTTTATCCGGCAAATGGGACCGTACAACCCCTTTTATTAATCCTATGTGTGGTTCAGGCACAATTGCCATTGAGGCGGCTCTAATTGCCAGCAAACGCGTGCCCGGACTACTCCGACATAATTATGCTTTCATGCATGTGATTGGATATGACAGAGCCGTGTACGAAAAAGAAAGAGCCGTAATTGAAAATCAAATGATTGAGCCAACGGGTTTAACTATTATCGCATCAGACATGAGTAAACAAGCCATTGATATTGCAAAACTAAATGCTGCAGCAGCTGGCGTAGAAGACCTCATAACTTTTCAGGTATGTGATTTTGAATCTACCAAAATGCCTGAACATATGGAAGGCGCTATCATTATTTTCAATCCAGAATATGGTGAAAGATTGGGTGAAGAAATAGAACTTGAAGCCACCTATGCAAGAATGGGCGACTTTTTAAAAAATAAATGCAAAGGCGCAACCGGCTATATTTTTACGGGCAATTTAGAACTCGCCAAAAAAATAAGATTAAAACCTAGCAGGCGTATCGAATTTTTAAACGCCAAAATTGATTGCCGTTTACTAGAATATGAAATGTATGCTGGTACAAGAAGGGTTGAAAAAGAAACTGGCCCCTTGGCGACATAAAAAAAGGGACGCTTTTGGCATTCCCTTTTATAGACAATAATAAGCACAATCCCCCCAGACGGCACTTACACTAATCTTGTTGCTAAGTAAAGCCCTAAATCTTTGATTCAAAACAAAATTTACTGAACAGCCCATTTATTTATCAAAATACCCATGAATGGTAAAAAATGGCAGAATTAAGCAGCATTTAATTTCTGTTAAATAAGTATTTAGTCGATTTAATAAGGAAACATTTTGTTGATTTAAGCATTTCGTATTTTTATAATACATGAAAATGGATATCCTCATAGTAGACGATGAGCGTCATGGCGTAACAGCTTTAAAAAGTATTATCCAGCAGTACAGTCTTCATTTAATTGGAAAAATACATACTGCCAGCAATATTGAAGATGCCTCTTCAATTCTCTCTACCAACAATATTCATATTGCCTTTTTAGATATTCAATTAAGCAAAGGCAGCGGTTTTGACATTGCAAAAAATATACCCCCTACTTGTAAAATTGTTTTTGTTACCGCTTTTGCGGAACATGCCCTTAAAGCAATCAAGCACCAAGCATTTGATTATTTACTCAAACCCATTGATCCAAAAGAATTACAGCATTGCATAGAAAAATGTGCATTACAGGATGTTCCACAAAAAGAACAATTCTTAACCATTAAATCCAAAGGAATCACCATCCCTGTTTTACAGGATTCTATTTTGTATTTAAAAGCAAAAGGTCCCTACTCTGAAATTTATTTCCTAGATGGAAATGTTTATACCACTTCCCAAACCCTAAAAGATATTCAAGAAAAATTGAACGCACAATTTATTAGGACACATAAGTCCTATTTAATCAATAGTAAATTTATTGAGGGCTACAACCAAAAGAATATCTTTTTGAAAAACAACCTATGTTTCAATATTTCAAGACTTGGGCTACAGCAACTGCAACAATACTATGGCTCATAGTTTTGACACAAGTTTCTAATGCCCAAATAACATCTTCTCCCACTTATTCAATTAAAAGAGGACTGCCGTCTTCTACGATCAATCAAATCACAGAAGACGAAAACAACAAAATTTGGATAGCCACTGAAAATGGCATTAAAATCATCAACAACCCCAATAGTCAATGGCTTGAAAAAAGAATACTAGGAAAATCTGTGATTCAAATTGGTTTTTTAGATCCCTATGTATTTATTGGGTGTAGGGATAGTTTGCTGATTGTCGATCAAACAACAAAAAAGACCATTCAACAATATAGTAAACAAGCAATTGGAAGTATTATTAAAATAAGAAAACTGCAAAATACCCTATGGATTGTCACACAAAATTCGGTATTAAAATGGCTGAAAAATAAATTTGTTTCTGTACCCTATGATCCTAAACAGGGAACCATTTTTGATCTAACAAATTACAAAGAGAAAATAATTGCAGTAAGTTATCCGCAAGGAAAAATAGAAACCCTAACAGCAGGATCATTTAGGGTAGATCAAACACTCACTAAACTGGCAAATCCTATCCATGCGCCTTTACTTACCATTGCAGCAAAAAGTGATACACTAGCCATTGGTGGCGATGGTTATTATAGTGTTGTAGCAAATGATAAGCTAGTTGATAAAAATAGTTATCCGCTCAGAAATGATGTCAAATACAATTATGCGGTTTGGGATATCGCTTTTGTAGACAACATGATATATTTTGGAATTGGTGACACACACAATCTTATAAATGGTGGCATCATTCATGCTTTCCCACTATTTAACACACTCCCTACTGGTAACCCCTACATCCAAGCACTTCATTACCAAAAAAAAACAAACTCACTTTGGATGGGCAGCTTGTACGATGGGGTTTTTAATGTAAAAGGTTTAAATGAAAGTATTTTACACAATGGACTAAAATACCAGCCAGGCTTTACTAAAAATAATTACTACCTGTACAATGCTGAAAATACTTTTGAAATCAATAATGGGAAGCGCGCGCCTATTGATGTAAATGACACCAGACTCATTGCAACCATCAAGGATACCACTTTCGTTTTATCCTATACCAACTTAACCATTATACCAAAAGTTGGGAAAAAACATACTGCCATATCCAATCCGCTAGAGGGACGACTGTATACCCATGCACAAAGACTCGGTGATAGTTTGTATGCGTTTGCATTATACAAACCAACTACCATCATTGATTTAAAATCATTCAAAAAAAGCAGTAGCGGACAAAATAAAATTTTAACTGGGGTAGAAAAGCAACATAATTTTATCCTGAGTCATAACCAAGGCATTGGCTTTACAATGTATACTTCATCTGGCTATCATCCTGTTACCATAGAAAATGACAACCGTATTGATATCGATGATTTTACAACATGCGCCAGCAATAGAATTATCACACTTTCAGAAAATAAATTAAATTATTACACGCTACAAAAAAAACAAACCAGGCTACAACTAAATGGACAATTTGACTTTGAAAAACAGTTTAAAGACTATACACCAAAGTGGGTGGTAAATGGAACAGAAAACACAGTATATGCAGTTTCTGAAAAAGGTATTGTGGTATTACAAGACCAAAAACCTGTCAATTTTTATGCAATCAATGATATAAAAATTAACAATAAGCCCTTTATTGACGCATTTAATAGACTTGTTATTCAACACGAAAAAACAACAAGATTATTCCCATTAAATGGGACGGCTCACTCAAGCAATCAAGCAAATACAATACTTGCTCCCAATAAATTATTTGTAGAAGATGAAATTACCATTAAAGTGGTTCCCAATAACGACAGTTATGAGACAATCCAACTTCAAAAAGTTGTATTGCTAGATGACAATAAACCGGTTGTTGAATATTATACACTTGCGGATAATATTGTTATTGACACTGCCCTTCCAAAGGGACAATATCAGCTTCAGGTCTTCTCCAATAATGTTTTACGTTATAATAAAGCTTTATCCATTGAACTCCCCTGGCAGCAAAATCCATTTTTTAGAGTTTCGATACTACTTCTTCTTATAACAGCACTCTATTTATTGTTTAAAAACAGGTACAATCAGAAATTGTATGCGAAAAAATTAATTAGTAATAAGCTAGAATTGATTCAACAAAATCTAAATCCTCACTTTGTTTTTAATTCACTAAATCTTATTTATAGTAGTATTTTAGAAGACAAAAAAGAAGAAGCCTTACAAACGGTTAGAGATTTCTCATCTTTACACCGTAGTTTTTTAGAAAGATCCAAAGAAAAGCAAGTATCCATTGCATCAGAAATCAATTTTATTGAATCGTATTTAGCCATAGAATCGATGCGCTTTAAAGAAAATATTGCCATCAACCATACCCTTAACATTGACCCCAATTGCGATACAGATTCAATTTTTATTCCACCCAATATTTTACAGCCGCTTATAGAAAACGCCATTAAATATGGCATTTTAGGCTATCAAGGAACAGAAATACCTGCTATAATCATTGATGTACTTAGCAGCAACCAACAAGTAACAATTGCAATTGAAAATCCAATGGGTGAAAGTGTATCACTTTATAAAGGAACAGGTATGGGAATTTCCATTGTGCATGAAAGAATAAAATTATTCAATCAAGAAGGAAAAACAAATATCCAGATGCTAACCAACCAAGTAAGCACCCATTTTAAAAAAGGATACCGGGTTGCTATCATCATTAATTCATAAAGCCATCCATCGCGGCGGTTGGCTTACCTGTATTATCAAAGGCGCCTAATTTATATCCTTTCCAATCATTATAACACTGCGGCTCCCAATAAAATACACCCAAGCCTTTTTTCTGATTAACCAATTTTGTTTTGGCAATGATGTCTTGGATAAATAATTTAGAAGTGGCAGCTGCCGAAACTTCCATTCCAATTTCGCTAATCATAATTTCCTTATTGTACCTAGCCACCATATCATTCATATTGCTGAGGCACTGAGCCGTCAAAGTAGACCAATTAGAAACGCTAGGATACAAAGACATCGCAATAATATCGTAGTCCACTTTATTCGCCGTTAACCCATCAAACATCCATTTAAACATGGCATTGTCGTAACCGTTTGAAATATGCACAATCACTTTCGAAGAAGCACTTGTTTCTCTTACTGCTTTTGAACCAGCAGCAAGCATGGCAGCAAACTGTGCCATATTTTTGGAGGCGCGCCCTTCTTCCCACAACATACCATCGTTGGTTTCATTACCAATTTGAACCCATGCAGGCACAACGCCCGCATTTAAAAGTGCCGTTAATACCGTTTTAGTATGCGTATACACTGCCTGATTTAAGCCAGCTGCATTTAAATTCATCCATGCCTTTGGCTTATTTTGTTTACCTGGATCGGCCCAAAAATCACTGTAATGAAAATTAATCATCACCCGCATACCTGCATTTTTTGCTCGAACCGCCATTTTTACTACATCGGCCTGGCCACACCAACCATTTTCTGGATCTACCCAAACTCTAAACCTGAGTGAATTAATACCTTTGCTTTTTAATACGGTAATACAATCGGCCTCTATTCCACTCGATAAATAAAATTTTACCCCTGCGGCTTCCATTTCAGACAACCATCCAATATCGGCCCCTTTTGCAAAAAAACTTGTATCAACGGTAACGGGTGGCTCAATTATTTTGTAAGGCTTTTTACAAGCTGCTATTTGAACACTCACAATCAAAAACAAAAAGAACAATACTTTTTTCATAACCATATTTTAACACCATTAAAATTAAGTGGTTTTTTGGTATAAGATACATTCTTTATTTTTACGCCATGAGGGAAACCTACAACCAAACAAAACCTTGGGAATCAGAAGAAACGGACCTGCTTACAGAAACAGCAACTCCCTATCAACTCATTGTTTGGAATGACGAAGTCAATACGTTTGAGTGGGTGATAGAAACCCTAATGGATGTGTGTAAACACACACAGGAACAGGCCGAACAATCTGCCACCATTATTCATTACAATGGTAAATACGCCGTTAAAAATGGAGACTACGATACGTTAAAACCTATGTGTGATGCCATTACTGAAAGAGGCATCAGTGCTACCATTGAATCTACCAAAAGCTAATGTCTCTTGCCGTATTAGATGAACAAATTTGGTTTCCTCCCATAGAAACTGCCCTCGAAGATGGTTTGCTCGCCATGGGTGGCGACCTCAGCACCGAAAGACTCATTAAGGCATACCAAGAAGGTATTTTTCCATGGTACGAAGGTGAAACGCCCCTTTGGTGGAGCCCTAACCCAAGATTTGTTTTGTATCCTGCCCAGTTAAAAGTTAGTGCGACCATGAAGCAGGTGATGAATAGAAATGAATTTGTGTTTAAAACCAATACCGCATTTAATCAGGTAATTGCCAATTGTAAAAAAATTAAGCGTCAGGGTCAGCACGGCACATGGATCACACCTGCTGTTGAAAAAGCGTATACTATTTTACATGAATTAGGCATAGCGCATAGTGCCGAAGCCTGGAAAGGCGATACCCTTGTAGGTGGACTGTATGGCATAAAAATGGGTAAACTATTTTTTGGTGAGAGTATGTTTAGCAGCGAAAGCAATGCTAGCAAATTTGCTTTTATCAGTTATGTAAAACAGTTAGCACAAGAAGGCATTGTATTAATTGATTGCCAAATATACACTGAGCATTTAGAAAGTTTAGGTGCTGAAATGATAACAAGGGAAGCATTTAAATCAATACTTTATACATACCGCTAACTCTTGTAGCCATACATTTTTTCGACATCCTTTACAATCTTTTCCATGTCGGCATCATCCCCAGATGGATTATACGGTTGCTTTAAATTGCTTCCAAAAACAAAAGCAATGGTTTGCCAAAATGCGGCGTTAAAAAAGCCTTTGTATTCTGAAATGATTTCATAACAGTTATTACCCGTTTGTCTGTTAATGAGTTTCATTAGCACTTTCCCTTGATACACAGATAATTTTACAAGTTGATCGGCAAATTCTTTTTTGAGTTCTTTTTCGCGAGACTTAATTATTGCACGTCGCTTTTTTTTGTCGGTTACCCCAATTAGTTTGGCATTTACATCATTCATGATTCGGCTCGCTGCAATCGCATATGGATACGTTACATATACTGCGTTTCGGAGCCTAGTCCAATCGGCCCAATAGTTTTTCCAAGGCCCTGTAAGCTTTGCAAATACTTCGACAGACGGGAGTACAGATTCAGGAATGGTATCACCTTCTGGGGTAATGAAGGCGCGCACACGCATGGTATCAAGTGGGCCACGCTGTTGAGCAGTTATAGAAGTACATGCAGCAAAAACAAAAAGCACCAAACAAATAATATGTTTTAGTATTGGCCGCATGCGTACAATTAAGAAATAGTTAGTTTGCTTTTTAAGAATTTATAGCGCTGAATAATGGACATCACAAAACCTATTACCATCACCACTACACCCAACCATAAAATATTAATCATTGGAAACTCGTACACTTTTAACGTAATCAAATCAGTAATCGCACCAGATTCTTTAACGCCCATTTGTAGTATCCCTTTATCCTGATCAATCACTTTATTAAACTGAAGTACCAATGATTGCGCCACCACCGTGTCAGAAATTTGACGAATACTTGAATTGTCAATAGCAATACCAGGCATCGCAGCGTATTTTCTACCGTCCCTAGCTGTAACGTCTACATCTAAAAATAAAGCCGTTTCACCAGGTAGTAAAAGGTCTTTTTTAGAGGCTGGATTGATAGACACACTTTTTAAAACCATGAGTCCATTGCTGTAATAAATAGTGTCTCCAACTTTGATGTCTTTGTCTACAAAACGAGTGGTATCCGAAGCGTCATTTTGTTGAAACGAAGTGATGTACACAAAAATATCTTTGTACCAATAATGCTTACTTGCAGGATTGGCCGCAAAACCCTCCATGCCTTTGTTGTTTTTAATGACATCGGGGTATAGGTTAAAAGATTCAGAACCGTCTTTTGCTTTAAAAGAAATTTCGTAATATTTTTTTCTGTCCTCCACATTTAAGGTATCACGCTTATAGTTTACCATAAACTTACCCATATCAGTTTCCACCCCTTTAAAGAGCGTTAAGTTTTCGGCAGGGTTCCCCGCTGGATTTTTATCGCCAGGTGCCGCTTGTGCAAGTGGCGTAATACCTGTTGTGTTCCAACTTAATACCGTTTTTTTCGCAGAAGAAATTAAAATGCCTAAGAGTATCATTCCAAAGCCAACGTGTGCAACGGATGCACCTGCGGCTTTTAATTTTCCTTTTAATACGAGCCAGATATAAGATAAATTCCCAGTAACCGCATATACAGCGGTAAAGATTGCCAAGTGAATGGCAAATAAAAATACTGGACCTTTTTTAGTATAATTTACATCACCAAAAAATGCAATGAGTAAGCTAATGATCGCTGCTGCTAAAACAGGCCAAAAAATATTTTTTACAAACTGCTTGGTATCGGTGTATTTATATTTTAAAAACTGTGTTCCCGCTGTTAAAAGTCCTAAAACAATTGCTACAAATATTTGAATTTGGTTATGGGCAAATTCTGGATCTTCGGGAGGCGCAATATTGGTACCAAATAATTTGTTGGCAACAGGTGTAGACGTTTTAGCAATAATGACCATACCCGCTAAAAAGAGTACCAACGATCCAATAAACATCCAAAATTCTCTGCTACTAGTTGCTTCTTCTTTTGCAATGGATGGAATAGATCTATAACGAATAGCAAAAATGGTAAATGCCGGTATCACAAAAATGAGTAGAAAAACAAGTAGCTGCGTGTTCATACCAAGGTCTGTAAAGGCGTGTACCGAAGTGTCGCCAAGTATGCCGCTTCTGGTTAAAAAAGTAGAATATAAAATCAACAAAAACGAAACGATGTAAAAGAAATAAGTAGGACGTAACGAGTACCCCGTACTTTTTGCAATCATATTGGTATGCAGTCCAGCAACAAGTGTTAACCAAGGTACGAGTGATGCATTTTCTACAGGATCCCATGCCCAATAGCCTCCAAAAGACAAGCTTTCATATGCCCAAGCAGCACCCATCATAATGCCAAGCCCTAAAATAGCCGCCGAAAAAGAAGCCCAAGGGATTGCAGATTTTAGCCAATCATGAGACTTGCGCATAAAGCCGGCCATGGCATATCCAAACGGAACAATGGTACTTGCAAAACCTAAAAACAAAATGGGCGGATGAATCACCATCCAATAATTTTGTAACAGCGTATTTAAACCCGTGCCATCTTTTATTAGTGTTAAATAATCGGGCCTACTTAGTATGGGCCAATCCATTTCATTTCTTAAAAGAGAAAAAGGACTAGACCCAATTTTATGGCCAAATAAATAAACGCCTAATACCATGGATGCTAATAGCACCTGTGCAAAAGAGATCACAGACATAACGCCCGCCTCCCATTTTTTAGCAGTGAGCATGATAACAATTCCTAACACACAATGCCAAAAACTCCAAAGCATAAAACTTCCTTCTTGACCTTCCCAAAAACAACTTAATAGATATTCGGGCTGTAAAGACTTGTCACTATGCATATATGCATACTTGTATTCGAAATAGTGATTCGAAATAATAACATAGAGTAATGAAAAAGTTGCAAATACACAGATGGCTTCTACCAAAAAGAAAATACGACCAATTTTAATCCAACTTTTTGCATTAGGATCATTTGGATCTGCTACTCCACCAAAAAAAAAGGCAATGGTTGCAACAACAGAAGCAACAAAAGAAACCAAGTTAAAAATATGCCCTGCTTGACCAAGCCACAAATGTTCGCCGATATAATTCATTGAAATAAAATTAAAGGATACAGTTAGTTAGAATAGGTAGTTTGACTCTTGTCAATTGAATTGGGATTGTCTTTATATTTTGATGGGCACTTGAGTAAAATATCTTTACACTCAAACTGACCATTTTGCACTTTCCCTTTTAACACCAAACGCTCACTTTTTTCCATATCAGTGGGCTTGTTGTTGTGGTAAATTACCTTGATAGAATTTCCAAGGGTATCCACTGCAGTAAACGTTAAGTAATTAGGATCTTTGATTGCGTCATATACAAGCGGCTGTGTTTTATCAATTTTAGCAATCAAATTCACAAATTTACCCTCCTTTTCACGTGCAGAAGCAATGGTCTCATAAGTGGTTAAATCACCAGTATAGCTGATGAGCACTACAATAGAAGCGGCAATTAAGAGCAGGAGGATAATATGGGTCTTTTTCATAAATACGCTGATTTCTAATACAAAAGTAGCCTAAAATGGATAATCTTGGTGGTCTTGTTTAAGCATTCAAGAATCTTTAACGTATTTCGAAAAATAGCTGCTAACTTGCGCCCTGTTTGCAATACAACCCAGTATGAGCCAATTATCCAACTTTGACCCCAATGAGGTCGGAAACCCAAATAACAACATTTTTGGACTCCCTTTTTCTGAAGCGGAATCTGCCCTCGTTTTACTACCTGTTCCTTGGGAAGTAACCGTGAGTTATGGAGCTGGTACTTCAAGAGCCGCAGAGCATATTTGGAAAGCAAGTATTCAGGTGGATTTATTAGATACCGATGTGCCAGATGGCTGGAAAAAAGGATTCTTTTTAAGAGAAACCAATAAAAAAATTCTCTTAAAAAGTGACTACTTACGCAAAGAGGCCGAACTCTTTATCGACTATATTTCTAAGGGTGAAATTGTTGGCAACAACAAATTCATGTGCAAGAGCCTCAAAGAAATCAATGAAGGTGGTGTTATGCTCAACAACTGGGTGTACGAACAAACCAACGAACTGCTCGAACAAGGTAAGCTCGTAGGCCTTATTGGTGGCGATCATAGTACACCGCTAGGTTATATTAAAGCATTAGCAAAAAAACATGGCAGCTTTGGCATTTTACAAATTGACGCGCATTGCGATTTAAGAAAAAGCTACGAGCATTTTACCTATTCACACGCATCCGTTATGTACAATGTACTGAGCGAAATTGAAGGCGTTGAAAAACTAGTACAAGTTGGCATCAGAGATTTTTGTAGTGAAGAGTGGGATTACATCAATAATAGCAACGGAAGGGTTGTTACCTATTTTGATAAAGACATTAAAACCAGACAATACGAAGGGGAAACTTGGAAGCAAATAACGGATGAAATTGTGAATCAACTTCCTCAACTGGTGTATATTAGTTTTGATATAGATGGACTTGATCCAAAACTTTGTCCAAACACGGGAACCCCTGTTCAGGGTGGTTTTGAAAGCGAAGAGATACTTTACCTATTCAAAAAAATAGTAGCCAGCGGCAAACAACTCATTGGCTTTGACTTTGTAGAAGTGGGTGTAGGCGAAACAGATTGGGATAGCAATGTAGGCGCTCACTTGTTATGGCGCATGTGTAATTTGATGGTAAAAAACACCCCTTCAAATAGCTAAGATGGCAGGAAAAGTTTACGACTTTATTATTGTACTAAAAAAACGCTCTTTTGTATTTGTTAATTGGGTAAGCATACTAATGATTGCGCTTGCGGCACTCCTACTTTCGGTGCAGGTTGTTTTACATGGGTATGAGCAGACACTTATTTATATCACCATCATACTTTCCATGATTGCATGGACTGCCTTTACCATTTTAAAAGAAAAAAAAGGAAGACCCGCTTTATATAGGATAGCGCTACTACTTGGTGCATGGGGTATTTTTATTCAACCGTATATATCCTGGTTAGCTTTTATTTATGTGGCTGCCGCAGTGATAGAAAAACAAGTTAAATTTCCCGAAGAAATTGCTTTTGACAACGAAGAAGTGGTCATCAATAGCTTTCCAAAAAAGAGACATAGCTGGGATGCTTTTGAAAATATTGTTTTAAAGGACGGATTACTTACATTAGATTATAAAAATAATACCTTGTTTCAAAAACAAATAGAATCTGCTGTATCAAAAGAAGATGAAGCAGCTTTTAATGTATTTTGTCAAGAACGCTTAAATAAATAACATGGCCAGTCCACTACAAAAGTCACCCTACATTTTATATTCAGACGGCGAAGGAAATATATACGAAGACACGAGTTTATATGTAGTTGGACGCGCTGGTTGGGACGCCATGCCCATAGATCCTGCCGATTGGATAGAACTACCTGAAGGGGGCAATTTGTATGAATTACCTGGTAGACGTGGTATTGGACTAGATGTTGAAACTGG
>CAJBRT010000066.1 GCA_903958045.1 uncultured Bacteroidota bacterium
GCTAGCCCCACTACCGTTGGCAAAGAGTTCGCTAACGTGGTGGTCCGATTGCGCAACGCGCGGGACAAAATTGCGGCAGACTTTGAAGTAGGGGAAGATTTGTACGAAGAAATTAATATGATTGACTTTGGAAGAAGAGCTATTTTGGCTGCTAAGCAAACATTAGCAAGTCGTATTAGCGATCTTAAAAAGAACGTACTCATTAAAAAATATGGTGATCGTATTGGTGATATCATCAGTGCCGAAGTATACCAAGTATGGAAAAAAGAAGTATTGCTTTTGGATGAAGAAGGCAACGAACTTATTTTACCTAAGTCGGAGCAAATTCCACAAGACTATTTCAAAAAAGGTGAAAACATTAGAGCTGTTGTAGCGCGTGTTGATCTTAAAAATAATACACCTGTTATTATTTTATCAAGAACAAGTCCAATGTTCCTTGCTAAATTATTAGAGATTGAAGTACCAGAAATTTTTGATGGTTTAATCGCTATCAAAAAGATTGTGCGTGATCCAGGAGAGCGTGCAAAAGTAGCGGTAGAAAGTTACGATGATCGTATTGATCCAGTAGGTGCTTGTGTGGGAATGAAAGGTTCTCGTATTCATGGCATTGTGCGTGAATTGAAAAATGAAAACATAGATGTGATCAATCACACAACCAATATTCAACTCTTAATTCAACGTTCTTTAACCCCAGCTAAAATTAGCTACATGGAGTTAGACAATGATAAAAAGCACGCCGAAGTGTTCCTTAAAGCAGACCAGGTTTCATTAGCCATTGGCCGTAGAGGGGTAAATATCAAGCTTGCTTGCGAATTAACCGGTTATGAAATTGATGTATTTAGAGAAGATGAAGAGGTTGTTGATGAATTTGACATTGATTTAGACGAATTTAGTGATGAAATTGAGGCTTGGGTAATTGATGAGTTCAAGCGCATTGGTTGTGATACTGCCCGCAGTATTTTAAACCTAAGCCCTGACGAATTAGAGCGCAGAACCGACCTCGAAAAAGAAACCATCGAAGACGTACTTAAAGTGCTTCAAGCCGAATTTGACGAAGAAGCTTAAGCAGCATATAGTTAACTATCTTTGCCCTTAATATGGGGTGAGGATCCACAGCAGAAGCGTTCATACGCTGTGGTACATTTCAATGAACGAATGGACTAAAAAACACTGAATGTCAGAATTGAAAACACCCAGACTGTTAGCCGCCGCTAAAGAGTTCAACATTGGCCAAGATACCTTGGTTGAGTTCTTAGTGAAAAAAGGTTTTAGTCGTGATGAGTTAAAGCCTACGGCAAAACTTTCATCAGACCAGTACTATGCTTTACAAGCAGAGTTCCAAGGAGATAAAGTTGCTAAGAACAAAGCCGATCAGGTAGAGATACCAAAGGTTGCTGCACAGGCAGAACCCAAGAAAAAAAGAGATGAAGAAGATCTTTCTTTTGCTAAAAAAGAAGATAAAAAAGTGCGCAAAGAAGAGCCAGTAGCAGAAGTTCCTGCGCCTGCGCCACCTGCTCCCGAAGTAAAAGCTACCGCAGTAGAAAAAACAGTGGCTCCAGAAATTGAGGCGCCAAAAGTGATCAATAAAATTGATTTATCTGCCATTGATTCATCTACACGTCCTAAAAAAGCGGCGAAGAAAAAAGCAGAAGATACACCAGCTGAGGAAGTAGCAAAGCCAGCTGCTAAACCATCTAAGAAAAAAGCAGAGGAAGTAACCGCTGTTGCACCTGAGCCAGTTGTAGCGCCTGCTCCAAAAGTAAGCGAAGAAGAAGCGCCTCCTACCATCGAAAATATTAGGGCTGACAAATTAGAAGGTCCAAAAATTTTAGGAAAAATTGAATTACCTATCAATAGTGATACGCGTCCTAAGCCAGCGGCGAGAGACGAAAAGCGCAAGCGCAAACGTATTCCGATGGATGGTAAACCAGCACCTGCTGCTCCAACACTTGGCGCAGACGGTAAACCGGTAAGTGGACCTAACAGACCTATTGTTGCTGCAAATAACAGAAACAGTCAGGGCGGTGGCGGTGGTCAATTTAATAGAGGTGGCGGACCAGGTGGAAACAGAGGTGGCAATAGAAATGATAGAGGTAAACGTGCCCCTGTTGAGGATAAAGAAATAGATCAAAAAGCAATTCAAGAAAAGATCAGAGAAACCCAAGCTAAGCTTGCAGGTTCGGGCGGAAAGGGTAAGAGCTTAAAAGCTAAATACCGACGAGCTAAGCGTGACGAAGCAGCAGAAGCGATGGGTGAAATGACAGAAGACAACAAACTACAAGTAACAGAATTTGTTACGGTAAGTGAGTTGGCAAACTTAATGGACGTAAGCTTTGCAGACGTTATTGGAAAATGTATGAACCTTGGTATCATGGTTTCTATTAACCAGCGTTTGGATGCAGAAGTTATTGAACTTGTTTCTAGCGAATTTGGATTTGAAGTAGAATTTATAGGTATTGATGACGCCGACGAATTTGATGAAGAAGAAGATGAAGATGATGAAGCGTCACTGGTAGAACGTGCACCAATTGTAACCATCATGGGTCACGTTGACCACGGTAAAACTTCATTACTGGATTATATCCGTAATGCCAATGTAGTAGCAGGTGAAGCCGGTGGTATCACACAGCACATTGGTGCTTATGAGGTAACTACACCAACAGGTAAAGCCATTACGTTCTTAGATACCCCGGGTCACGAAGCGTTTACCGCAATGCGTGCACGTGGTGCTAAAGTAACGGACATCTCTATTATTGTGGTTGCTGCGGATGATGCGGTAATGCCTCAAACAAAAGAAGCCATCTCTCACTCACAAGCTGCAAACGTTCCAATGATTTTTGCGGTAAATAAGATTGATAAAGACGGTGCGAATCCACAAAAGATTTATGAGCAGCTTTCTCAAATGAACATTTTAGTAGAAGCTTGGGGTGGTAAATTCCAAAACCAAGAATTATCTGCTAGACAAGGTTTAAACGTAGATGCGCTTTTAGAAAAAGTATTATTAGAAGCCGAACTATTAGATTTAAAAGCCAACCCTAACAAAGAAGGCTCTGGAACTATTATTGAAGCATCTCTCGATAAGGGTCGTGGATATGTAGCTACTATTCTCGTACAAAACGGAACGCTTCGTCAAGGAGACTTAATTGTTTCTGGACAACATTATGGTCGTGTTAAAGCGATGTTTAATGAACGTAACCAGCGTATTGAAGTAGCACCTCCTTCTACACCAGTAGTGATACTTGGTTTAAATGGTGCACCACAAGCGGGTGAGAAATTTAAAGTATTTACAGACGAAGCAGAAGCAAAAGAAGTAGCAACAAAACGCGCGCAACTTTTACGTGAGCAAGGTTTACGTGCTAGAAAACACATCACACTTGATGAAATTGGTAGACGTTTAGCGTTAGGTAACTTTAAAGAATTAAACATCATCATTAAAGGTGACGTGGATGGTTCAGTAGAAGCATTATCGGATTCATTACAAAAACTTTCTACTGCCGAAGTTGCTATTAGAGTGGTATTAAAAGGCGTAGGTCAGATTTCAGAATCGGACGTACTACTTGCTGCTGCATCTGATGCCATCATCATTGGCTTTAACGTTCGTCCTTCTATGCAGGCTAATAAACTTGCAGAAACTGAAGGCGTGGAAATTAAATTATACTCTATCATCTACACCGCAATTGATGAAATCAAAAGCGCGATGGAAGGTATGCTTGAACCTAAGTTCCAAGAAAAAATTATTGCCAACGTTGAAGTACGTGAAGTATTCAAATTTGACAAAGCCACTGTGGCTGGTTGTTATGTACTTGACGGAAAAATTAGCCGTAATAGTAAAATTAGAATTATCAGAGATGGTATTGTTGAGTATCCTAAAGGAGAAGGACAAGCAGCCGAACTTGGAAGTCTTAAAAGATTTAAAGATGATGCCAAAGAAGTTGCATCCAATATGGAGTGCGGCTTAACCATCAAAAACTTTAGTGACCTTAAAGTAGGGGATATTGTTGAAGCCTTTGAAGAAGAGGAAGTAAAACGTACCTTATAAATTTTGTTAAAAGCGATCCCGACCCTGTTGTCGGGATTGCGCTTTTAGTACATTTGAGTAACTATTTAGATTTTATGAAAAAAATATTCTTGTTGATCGTGTTGATTGGTACAGCCGGCTTGTTTACAATGCATGCTGCCGCACAGTCTAAAAAAGTGGTTGCCGATAAAATTATTGGTCAAGTTGGCGATAAAATTATTTTGCGTTCAGATGTTGAAAATGCACTTCTCGATTTAAAACGTCAGGCACAGGGTCAAGAAAATGTGGCGATACCTACGGCTTGTCAAATTATGGAGGGTCAGCTCATTCAAAAAGCGCTTGTATTACAAGGTGAAAAAGATTCACTAAAAATTAGTGAAGATGAAATTGATGCAGCACTCGACAATAGAATTAGAGGTGCCATTCAGCAATATGGCTCGAAAGATTTATTGGAAGAAATTGCTGGTAAAACGGTTTATCAATTAAAGGAAGATTTTAGAGAAGCATTTAGATCGCAAAAATTAGCGGAAGAAATGCAAAAGAAAATTGTTGGAACTGTAAAAATAACGCCCAACGAAGTACGCGCCTACTATTCAAAAATTCCAAAAGACAGCTTACCCTTTTACGAGAGTGAAGTTGAAATTAGCCAAGTAGTAGTGGTGCCAAAAGCAAATAAAGATGTGGAAGAATATGTTGCCAAGCAAATGCTTGACTTTAAAAAGCAAGTAGAAACGGGCAAACAAAAATTTGAACAACTCGTAAAATTATATTCCGAAGATCCAGGAAGTAAAGATGCGGGTGGCCAGTACACACTTAATAGAAATGAAAAAACTTGGGATCCTGCTTTCTTGTCGGCATCGTTTCGTTTAAAAGAAGGTCAGATTTCTCCGGTTGTAAAATCTAAGTTTGGATTGCATATTATTCAGCTCGTAAGCCGCAGTGGTGACGAAGCCGTGGTAAGACATATTTTACGTATCCCTCCTGTTACCGATGATGAAATCAAGGAAGCGACTGCAAAAGTAGACTCTATCAAAACGGCGCTTTTAGCTGGTACACTTTCATTTAACGAAGCAGTGAGTAAATTTAGTGACGACGAAAACAGTAAGTTTAGCGCAGGTTCAATTGCGGCTCCTAACGGAAGCGTTTTTTTAACAATTGATATGCTCGATAAAGACTTGGTTGTGGCACTCAAAAATTTAAAGCCGGGACAGTACAGTGCACCTCAGGTATACACCGATGAGCGTAATAGAAAAGCAGTGCGCCTTATTAATTTAAAGCGTAGAACAGAACCGCACCGCGAAAATATGCTTGACGATTATAACCGTATCGCACAGCGTGCCATCGAAGAAAAAAAGGGTAACGTGCTAGAAAAATGGTTTAAAGATCATATCCCTACTTATTTCGTATCTATCGATACTGAATTTGTAAGCTGTGAAAGCTTAAAAGATTGGAAGTTAGCAGCCGAAAAAGCAACTGCAAATAGGAAATAATTGAAAAATTTTTATATGGCGCCCCACCTGTAAGGTGGGGCGCTTTTGTTTGGGCCTGTGCGTGGGCGACCGTTATGGCGCGCTCCGCGCGCCATAACGCATAAAAATTTCTTTTGCAAAATTACATGTATATACATACATTTGTGTTGTGAAATTAGAAAACGCCCTTTTAACCAACAAATTTTCGAGTGAAGCCCAAAAGGCTACGCTCAATATTTTGTATACTGCATGGTGGCTCAAAAGCATTACCAGTAAGGAATTGAAGGACTTTGACCTAACCCACGAGCAGTACAATGTGCTCCGAATATTAAAAGGAAAATACCCCAACGAGCTTTGTGTGAAAGACATTGCACGCCGTATGATTGAGAAAAGTTCGAATGTGCCACGTATCATTGACAGGTTAGAAATTAAAAAACTCGTTAAACGAACGGTATCTGAATCGGACAAGCGAGAAACCCTTATTACTATTACCAAAAGCGGCTTATCTATCCTAGAATCCAGTACCAGTAAGCTTAATAAGGTGCATGCTTCCATACAAACCATCACACAAAAAGAGGCCGAACAGCTTAATTATTTACTTGAAAAATTAAGAGCAACAGAAGTCTAATATTTTTTAAATCAATAGGTGTATATACATATAAAATAAAAACTAATGAAAACCGATTTACATTTAGCAGCAAATAGAGGCCATGTACAATTTGATTGGCTAGACACGTACCACTATTTTAGTTTTGGTCAGTACAACAACCCTGCGCGTGTTCATTTTGGAGCGCTCCGCGTTATCAATGATGATCATATTGATGCAGGTATGGGTTTTGGCATGCATCCGCATGACAATATGGAAATTGTAACCATTCCATTAGAAGGAGATTTACACCATAACGATTCTACGGGCCGTGATGAAATCATAAGAGCCAACGACGTACAAATTATGAGCGCAGGCTCTGGTATTTACCATAGTGAGTATAACGCCAATAACGATAAGCCCGTTAAACTGTTTCAGATATGGGTGTTTCCAAAAGAAAAAAATATCAAGCCACGTTACGAGCAGCAAACGTATAACGCACTAGACCGCGTAAATAAATTTCAAACGGTAGTAGCACCAGATGATGACAACGCTGTTTGGATCAATCAAGACGCCTGGTTTTCATTAGGTGATTTTGATGCCAACCAAACACAGTCTTATAACCTACATAAATCTGACAGTGGTGTGTATCTCATTGTAGTTGACGGCCAGGTAAAAATTGGTGAGCAGGAACTTAACAAAAGAGACGCTATTGCAATTACAGAAACAACATCTTTTGAATTTACAGCTACAGCAAAAACTTCTTTACTCGTGATTGAAGTTCCGATGCAGTGGTAATTATTTATTTATAAACGAATATCTATGAACATCTTAAAACAAGCCCCTACTTTTTTATTAGCTTTTGTATTTGTTGTATTTGGCGCTAATTATTTTTTCAATTTTATGCCCATGCCAGAAACGACTGGTAATGTAAAAGCATTTTTTGATGTATTTTATCCAACTAAATACTTGTTGGTTATTAAAACACTTGAAGTTGTTGTAGGTCTTTTATTATTGTACAAACCTTTGCGTGCACTTGGCCTTTTACTATTAGCGCCTATTGTAGTGAACATTTTATTATTTGAATTGTTAATTGCACAGGCGCCTGGTATTGGTGTATTGCTTTTACTTTTAAATGGTATTGCTATTTATCAGCACAAAGAAAAATACATTCATATTTTAAAATAGGCATCTCACCATATGAACATAGAAATTATTTCAGGAAGCCCACGCTCTCAAAGTTTGACACATAGGGTTGCCGTTTTTTTACAAAAAGAACTCGCTAGTAAAACCGCGCATAATATAGGCATCATTGATGTACGTGAATGGAATATGCCACTTTTGGAAAATGTGATTGGAGCGCCCGATCAGGCCCCCGAACATTTACTACAGCTGGCTAACCGCATGTTTGCTGCCGACGCCTTTATTTTAGTGACTCCGGAGTACAATGGAAGCTACTCTGCGGCGCTTCAAAACCTATTAGACCATTTTCCCAAGCAAAGCCGTAAGGCATTTGGCCTTGTAACCGGTTCGCCGGGTGGGTTAGCAGGTGCTAGGGCAAGCCAACAATTGTTATTATTGGTACCTGCCTTATTTGGTATAGCAGCCCCTAATATGCTACTTATCCCATTTTTAGACCAGAAATTCTCTCCAGAAGGGGAATTAACGGATCCGGCCTTTCAAAAGTCGGTGGATACTTTTACCAAGGAGTTTATTTGGTTAGCCGAGGCCGTACAGGCAAAATAACCGGTAAAATTGAGCTCATATTTAATTGTAAGGAAGTGGCGAAGTTATTAACTTCGCCACTTCTCATTAATACCTACCATGAGCGACGATATTAAACACGAATGTGGCCTCGCCTTTATTCGTTTAAGAAAGCCTTTTTCTTACTACCTACAAAAGTACGGTAGCGTAACCTACGGCCTCAACAAGCTGTATTTGTTAATGGAAAAACAGCACAATCGTGGCCAAGATGGCGCCGGTATTGCCGCTGTAAAATTAAATATCGAAGCAGGCAATCCTTATTTGCACAGAATGCGTAGCAGTGCACCGCAACCGATTGCCGATTTATTTTATACCATTGGTCAGGAAATTCAGGAGTTGGAAAAACACCAACCTGATATCAAAAATCATCCGGGATTAATGAAAGGCCATTTACCTTTTTTAGGTGAATTGTTACTCGGCCATTTAAGGTATGGTACACAAGGCAAAAACAATGTTGAGTTTTGTCATCCTTTTATTAAAAGAAATATTTCTCCTGGAAAAAACTTAGCCCTCGCAGGTAATTTTAATCTAGTGAATACCGACGATTTATTTTCGCAAATAAATTTTGAACCAGGTGCTTTTCAAAAACAAAGTGATTTAGCTGCCATGATGGAAGTGGTGCATCATTTTTTGGTGCAAGAAGATGATAAAAATCCAAACGCTGCTAACATTGCAAATATTTTAAAAAATGCTACACCCATGTTTGATGGGGGTTACACCATTGGCGGCCTGCTGGGTAATGGAAGTAGTTTTGTAATGCGGGATGCACACGGTATTAGACCTGCCTACTATTATATTTCAGACGATGTGATTGTAGCAGCAAGTGAACGCGCTGCTATTCGTACAACCTTTAATGTGGGTGAAAATGAAGTGCAGGAATTGATGCCAGGCACTGCTATTATTGTGGATCCAAATGGTGATTATAAGATTGAGCAAATTCTAGCACCCAAAGAAAGAAGAGCGTGTAGTTTTGAACGCATTTATTTTTCGAGAGGTAGCGATGAAAAAATTTATAGAGAGCGTATTGCACTTGGTAGATCATTAAGTGAAACGGTGCTTGAAAGAATCAATCATGATTTAAAAAATACCATCTTCTCTTATATTCCCAATACCGCAGAAGTTGCCTTTTACGGACTTGTAAAAGGGATGGAAGCCTACTTAAATAAAATTAAGGTAGAGCGCATTTTAAGTTGGGGTAAAGAATTTACCCCCGAGA
>CAJBRT010000067.1 GCA_903958045.1 uncultured Bacteroidota bacterium
CCATTGCCACCAACATGGCGGGTAGAGGTACCGATATTAAATTGGGAGAAGGCGTTAAAGAAGCAGGTGGCCTTGCCATATTAGGTACAGAGCGTCACGAATCTCGAAGAGTAGACCGTCAGTTACGAGGTAGAGCGGGAAGACAAGGTGATCCAGGATCTTCTCAATTCTTTGTTTCGTTAGAAGATGATTTAATGCGCATGTTTGGTAGTGAGCGTATTGCCAAAGTGATGGACTTTGCAGGCTATAAAGAAGGTGAAGTTATCCAGCATAGCATGATTACAAAATCTATTGAGCGTGCACAAAAAAAGGTAGAAGAAAACAACTTTGGAATACGTAAGCGTTTGTTAGAATACGATGATGTAATGAACAAACAGCGTACCGTTATTTATGCAAAACGTCATCATGCACTATTTGGTGAAAGACTAGCACTAGATTTAGACAACGCATTTTATGGCGTTGCAGAAGGACTCGTGTTTAGTTTTAGAGAGCAAAGTGATTATGAAGGATTTAAATTAGCCGTGATTGTAAACTTTGGACTCGATACGGCCATTACTGAAACACAGTTGAATAAAGAGAGTGCACAAAACGTTGCCGAACTTTTATACCAAGAAGCCATAGCACATTATAACCGTCGCCGCGCCGATATGATGGCCCAGGCCATGCCGGTATTTAAGCGTATTCGTTTACAACAAGGCAATCATATTGAAAATGTAATTGTTCCATTTACAGATGGTAAAAAAGCCATGGAAGTGCTGGGTAATATGGAAAAAACATTGGCTACAAATGGCGCAGCGCTTATTAATGCACTGGAAAGAACCATTGCGCTTGCACATATCGATAATGCATGGAAAGAGCACCTACGTGCAATGGATGATTTAAAGCAAAGTGTACAAACGGCTACTTACGAACAAAAAGATCCACTCGTTATTTATAAAATGGAAGCTTTTGAGTTGTTCAAAAAAATGGACACCGAAGTGAACAAAGATATCATTGAATTTTTGTGTCATGCAACCATTCCTTTAACAGAAACGGATCAGGTTCAAGAAGGTCGTCAGCAAAAAACCGACATGAGTAAGATGAGCGTAACCAAGCAAGATGCGAGTGCAGCGCCAACCGAAAATGATTATTACGATCCAACACCTGAAAAGCAACAGCCAATTACGGTGGGTCCAAAAATTGGCAGAAACGATCCTTGTCCTTGCGGCAGTGGCAAAAAATATAAAGCTTGCCACGGTAGAGACGCCGATTAATTTAATTCTTTATTGATGACATTAAACGCCTACATCGACCATACGATTTTAAAACCTACAACACTAGTTGCAGATATAGAAAAATTATGCGCCGAAGCGGTTGAGTATGGTTTTGCAGCCGTATGCGTGCCACCCAATTTTGTTAAAACAGCAAAAGCGCTTGTGGCGGGTTCCTCTGTTAAAGTAGCAACTGTTATTGGTTTTCCATTTGGATATAGCGCTGTCGAATCAAAAATTGCTGAAATTATTTTAGCCGTGGTGGATGGTGCCGACGAATTAGATGTGGTAGCCAATATTAGTGCTATTAAAAATGGCGATTGGGCCTATCTAGCAAATGAGCTGGGTCATATTTTACCCATTATCAGAAGCAAAGAAAAAGTGATGAAGGTGATTATTGAATCGGGCATACTAACCAACGATGAAATTATTAAGTGTTGCGAATTATATGGAGTGGCAGGTATCGATTATTTAAAAACATCTACTGGCTACGCCGAAAAAGGAGCAACCATCGAGGCGGTTCAACTGTTTAAAGCGCATTTGCCTTCCAATGTTCAAATAAAAGCCTCCGGTGGCATTAGAGATTATGCTTTTGCAAGCGCACTTGTTGCTGCGGGTGCTACAAGACTGGGTTGCAGTGCAAGTATAGCCATTGTTACGGGCGCTTCCGGCACTGGAAACTATTAATGTTGTAACTTGGTAACACTACAAATTGATTGTAATGAAAAATAACAATGTTTGTTCTATCGCCTTTTTTATCGCCGCTTTGTTTTTTGCGGTGGGGGCTAGTGCGGCAGATACCATTGTTGTTATCAAAGATCCACGCCTAGATATATTATCACAAAAGCAAGCCTTTATAAACAAACGTACGTCGGTACTAACCAGTAATGGAAAAGTAAAA
>CAJBRT010000068.1 GCA_903958045.1 uncultured Bacteroidota bacterium
ATGGATGGCGTGTTGGTTAATTTTCAATCTGGTATTGACAAATTAAGCAAAGAGGAACTAGAAAAGTATGCGGGTCAAGAAAAAAACGCACCCCATATTTTTAGTAAAATGGACCCAATAGATGGCGCTATTGATGCTTATATTCAGCTAGCACAAAAATACAATACCTATATTTTGTCTACGGCTCCTTGGCATAATGAAACTGCCTTAGGCGATAAAGTTGGTTGGGCCAAAAAGCATCTTGGAGATGCGATTTATAAAAGATTAATATTTTCTCATAACAAGCATTTAAATGAAGGTCATTTTCTAATTGATGACAGACCTCACAGAAATGGTGCAGGTGACTTTAAAGGCGAGCTTATACATTTTGGTAGTGATAAATTTCCTAATTGGGATCATGTACTAGGCTACCTTTTAAATGTTGATTAATAAGTATCTACTTTTCTCTACCTATCCACCAGATTCTAAAACATTCACTATTTGCTGGGTTAACTTTATGGCCCATTTGGTGTATTCAAGTTTAGAAGGATGTAGGCCATCACCCGATAAATAATCTGGTTTAGATCCATCTAAGCGGTAGGCATCAGTAATATTGATAAAATTGGCACCCTGTGCTTTTGCGTTTTTTTCACAAACCAAATTATACGCATCTATTTCGTTGGCAATTTCTCTTCTGTCGCGTCCTGATGCAAATGGTGTTATACCCCAATCCGGAATACTAATTACAAAAACTCTTTTTGGTCTATTTCCAGTTAAGGCAATTGCTGAAGTAAGTAACGATAAAAAAGAAGGTTCAAATTCTTTGCTAGGCCTACCTTGGTATTGATTGTTAACCCCAATTAATAATGTTACAACCTGGTAACTGTTTCTTTTATGAGTGGTGGCCACTGCTGTAATTAGATCTTCTGCTGTCCATCCATTTTTGGCAATGATTTGAATTGTGCCTGTTTTAAAACCTGCCGATTTTAATAATTGAAAAGTTTGATTGGGAAAATTGTCATCTCTTTCTACCGATGCGCCAATGGTGTATGAATCTCCAAGTGCCAAATAATGAACAGAATCTTTAAAACTGGTGACCCTGTTTGTTGGAGCTGGATTGCTAGCACCCCAATTAGGTTTGGTGCATGAAATAAGCAGCCAAAGGCAAAAGGGGGTAAGGATGAATATTCTCATGGTGATTAAAATTACTTCAAAAAATCACTTAAACGAGTCCCTTATTTATCCTCATTTTTGAATTTATTATTTATTGAAAATCAATTACTTATGTTTAAAAAGGTAGCTGTGTAGTTTCTCCGCAAGATTTTACATACATTTAAAAATATGAAAGAAATGCAACCGCTTCGCTTAAGTTATGCTGGTAGTATAGCTAAGCTTTTTATGATGGCCTGTTTGTTTACAGCCAATCAATTATCTGCACAAACAGTCATCGAAAAAATAATGCAGGAAGAAACTAAAAACTCGCAATTACAAAATCTAGCGCACGAATTATTTGATGGTATTGGGCCAAGACTCGTAGGAACGCCGCAAATGAAAAAAGCCAATGATTGGGCAGTAGAAAAATATGCGAGCTGGGGTATTTCGGCGCGCAATGAACAGTGGGGTGAGTGGAAAGGTTGGGAGCGAGGCATCACACATATTGATATGCTTTCACCAAGGGTAAAAAGTTTGGAGGGAACGCAGTTGTCATGGAGCCCTTCTACAAAAGGGAAAGCTATTAAAGCGGAAATCGTAATTATACCAGATTTAGCAGACTCGTTAGCATTTGCCAATTGGTTGCCTAACGTTAAAGGAAAGTTTGTAATGATTTCTATGAATCAGCCAACAGGAAGACCCGACGATAATTGGCAACAATTTGCAACAGCAGTGTCATTTGAAAAATTAAAAAAAGAACGTACCGAGCAAACAGAAGCTTGGCGTAAACGTTTAAATAAAACAGGATATTCATCTCGTATGCTTCCTATTATTTTAGAAAAAGCCGGAGCAGTAGGCATTTTAACCAATGGCTGGTCTAATGGTTGGGGCGTTGATAAAATATTTAATGCATTCACTTCAAAAGTGCCCACAGTTGATATTGCAATAGAAGATTATGGATCGTTATACCGCCTAGTAGAGTCTGGTGCCAATCCTATCATTAGTATTGAAACCGGATCTAAAGATTTAGGTACCGTTCCAAATTATAATACCATAGCTGAAATTAAAGGCACCCAAAAACCTGATGAATATGTAATGCTTTCTGCGCATTTTGATTCTTGGGATGCTGGTCAAGGTGCTACCGATAATGGAACAGGAACCTTAACTATGATGGAAGCAATGCGCATTTTAAAGTTGGTGTATCCAAATCCTAAGCGTACCATTTTAGTGGGACATTGGGGTAGCGAGGAGCAAGGTTTAAACGGATCAAGAGCATTTGTGGAAGATCATCCAGAAGTGGTAGGTAAACTGCACGCATTATTTAATCAGGACAATGGAACCGGCCGAATTGTAAATATTTCTGGACAAGGATTTAAATATGCCGATGAATTTATGACGAGATGGTTAGCTGCTGTACCTAACAGTATAAAAGATTCAATAAAAACAACTTTTCCCGGTACGCCAGGTGGTGGCGGAAGTGATCATGCTTCGTTTATTGGAGTTGGTGCACCTGGTTTTTCATTGGGTGCTTTAAATTGGTCTTACTTTAATTATACTTGGCATACCAACAGAGACACCTACGATAAAATCATTTTTGATGATGTAAAAAACAATGCGATGCTTACCGCAATGCTTGTTTATATGGCTTGTGAAGACAATACCATCTTTCCAAGAGATAAAGCAGATTTAGGAATTGATAGGCGAACTGGACAACCTAATAAATGGCCTACACAAGTTAAAGCAATGCGTAAAGGGCCCATTGCACCAACCAACTAAATTGGCAAATAATACTTCAAATTGAAAATATATATTCTAAAATTAGATCTAATGAAAAAAATCGCGTGTTCTATCCTTAGCATTTTAGCTTTTGTACTAGTAAGCATACAAAGTTTTGCACAAGAAGCTACTGCTTATCAGCTTCCACCACAACAAATTGCTGATTTATTATTGGCGCCACCAACACCTTCTATTAGTGTGGATGGAAAAGCAAAACACATGCTTATTATGGAGCGTCCTTCATATCCACTAGTAGAAGAGCTAGGCCAAGCCGAATTTAAAATTGCTGGCTTACGTTTAAACCCTAATAATTTTTCACCTACACGTCAAAGCTATATCAAGGGCATGACCATTAAAGACATTGCTACTGGCAAAACATTAGTGGTTAAAGGATTGCCAGCAAATATTGCTGCCCTTAGTCCTTCATGGAATCCGTCAGAAAATAAAATTGCATTTTATAATGTGTCGGATAATTCGGTGGATGTATACGTGATTGATTTGGCAACTTTAACTTGTCAAAAAATAAATAAAACAGCGGCCAATTTAATTTTAGGTGGCGGTTTGGTATGGCAAGATGATGCCACCCTACTGTATAAAGTAAATGTAAACAAGTCAAGCGATTTAGCTAAAAGACCTGTTACACCTAAGGGACCTACCATTCAAGAAAACCTAGGTAAAGCGGCACCAAGTGTGACCTATCAAGATTTAATTAAATCACCCTACGACGAATATGTGTTTGAGTTTTTGGCAACAAGTCAACTCGTAAAAAACAAAAGTGGAGTGGAAACAAAAATTGGAATACCTGCTTTAACAAATAGTTTTAGTATTTCACCTGATAAAAATTATATCCTTACACGTACTTTACATAAACCATTTTCTTATTTAGTAACTGCTGGTGGTTTTGCATCTTCAATGCAAGTGCTTGATAAAAATGGCAAACTTGTAAAAACTATTGCTCAACTACCTTCTTCCGAAGGAACGGCGAGTGGGTACGATAACGTACAAAATGCACCGCGTGGTTTTGAATGGAAAGACGATGAAGCGGCTACCATTGTGTATGCCATGCCACTAGATAGTGGCTTAATTAAAAAAGCAGTCCCTTTTCATGATGCGGTAATGGCTGTTGCTGCTCCATTTACGGAGGCGCCTCGCGAGTTATTTAAAACAGCTGCTCGTTTCTCTAACATTAGCTGGGGAGATGAAACACTGGCGCTAGTTACAGAAGTGTTAAGAACCAAGCAGCGTTATAAAGTAAGCGTATACAATCATAAAGCAGGTAGTTTAACTACCTTATATGAGAGAAGTTTAACGGATGCTTACAGCAACCTAGGAAACCCTGTAACGCAAAAGAATACATTTGGCAAAAGCGTAATTGCAACAGTAAACAATGGTCGTTCTGTTTTAATGAACAATACAACGGGCGCTTCTGATAAAGGGGATTTACCGTATTTGTCTATTTATAATTTGGATACAAAATCTAACGAGATTATCTGGCGTAGTAAAGAAGATTGTTTCGAATATGTAGTAGAGGTTTTAGATGCGGCTACTCTAAAAATGATTACCCGTAGAGAAACAGAAAAAGAAGTACCAAACTATTATTTAAAATCATTGCAGGCAAATACTTCTGTTGCGATCACTAGTTTTAGTAATCCTTATGCAAGTATGGAAGGGGTTAGTAAACAAAAAATTAAATACAAAAGATCAGATGGGGTGGATTTGACAGGTGATTTGTATTTGCCTAAGGGTTATAACAAAGAAAAAGACGGCCCTTTACCTACATTACTTTGGGCGTATCCGCGCGAGTTTACGAGCGCGGCTGATGCAAGCCAAATTAGAGGTAACCAGCATAAATTTACTTTGCTAAGCTGGGGTTCTCCTGTGTTTTATGTAACACAAGGCTATGCCATTTTAGATAATGCCGAAATGCCAATTGTTGCTACTTCGCCAGATAAAAAACCAAATGACGATTTTGTAAATCAATTGATTTTAAATGCCAATGCGGCCATTGACAAACTCGTGAGCATGGGCGTTAGTGACAGAAATAAAATGGCAGTTGGTGGCCATAGTTATGGTGCATTTATGACAGCTAATTTGTTAGCGCATTCTAATTTGTTTAAAGCAGGAATTGCGCGCAGCGGGGCTTACAATAGAACACTTACGCCATTTGGTTTTCAAAATGAAGACCGTACTTTTTGGCAAGCGCCTCAACTATATCTCGATATGAGTCCATTTGCTCATGCCAATAAAATTAAAACGCCAATTTTATTAACCCACGGTGAAATGGATGACAACACTGGAACCTTCCCCATTAATAGTGAGCGTTTATATGCAGCTATTAAGGGCCATGGAGGTACCGTTCGTTTTGTGTACTTACCTTATGAAGCCCATGGCTACAGAGGTAAAGAAAACGTGTTGCATTTATTATATGAACAAGGCCGTTGGTTGGATAAATACTTAAAAGGGAAGTAAACGAGCTATATAAATTAAGCGGTATCCATTCTAGGCAAGTACTAATTTTGCGAGTGCTTGCCAGAAAGCAGGATATCCTTCCCAAAAAACAAAATTACAACCCCAGTGTGGGCAAGGGTCCGAAGTATATGCTAAAACTTTGCCTGCACTGGTGTTTTTGATAATAATAGCCGGATCTCCGGTTTCTTTATACCTCGCTATAACTGTGGAGTCTTCAAGCTCTATGGTTTTATTGTACCCGAGTATTGGAGGGCAACCGTCTAAATTGAGAGATGGGCATAGCAATTTTCCTTCCGGTGTTATTTCCATTGAAAACCCTTCTGTTGTTTCTACTAAGTCTTCTATATCCAAACATTTTACCGGAAGCATTTCACGTAAACGAGTTCTTCCCCAACCGCCTTTGCCCAATTCTCCAGTAAAGGAATACCAGCCGCCCAAAAACATATAACGTCCGCCAGCATTAGCATGCTCTACAGAAAGTCTAATTCTATCTGGGAAAGTGAGAATTTCTTTTCCAAATTTACTTCTATCAAAAAATTTAGGGGATAGTTGAAAAAGTTTAGCATCTACATCACTAAAAATTATGAGATCGTAATCAATTAATATTTGCTCGTAATCACCAGGCCCTAAATTGTTATAAAAATCCCATGCCGAAACTGAGTTAACTTCATATTCAGGATCTTTTTCTAATGCCTCTTTTAGCCAAACTCCATAATTAAATATTTCTAAGCCCTTAGGACTGTGATGAAATGGGGTTTCTGCAAAAACAGGGCCTGTTAGAATAGCCCAATCGCCAACATAATATACTTTTTTCATAGATTTTGTTTTCAATTGAAAGATAAATTTACGGTTACTTGTTCTTATTTCATTTCTACAAACGGTTCCGTATTTAAAAATCCAATCGATTGTAAGAATGTATCTGTTTCGGTAACGGTTTTTTTATAGTATGCTAAATTCTTGTAATTAAAAAAGCCGTGTTCTTGACCTTCGTATAAGAATAGGTCACATCTACTTTTTACTTTCTCCATAACAGTTTTATAGTATTTGGCCGTTTCTACGGGAACTAAATGGTCTTTTTCTCCCAAAAACACAATGGTAGGGGGTGCGCCACTTTTAATGTTGTGGAGTGGCGAAAAACTCGTATAGGCATCTCCAATTCTTTCATAACCATATCCGCCCGGACCGTTATCAAATACCGGATTAAAGAGTACGAGTGCGTTAGGGATGCAACTAATGGAAGTGTTGTCCGTGCTTTCATTGTAATCCTTAATTAGTGCTGTGGCAGCTGCTAAATGGCCGCCCGCCGACCCGCCAGCTGCAACAATTTTTGAAGGGTCTATTTGCAAATCGTTGGCATGTGTTCTAATATATCTGATGGCTGATTTTGCGTCTTTTAAAGATTCAAAAGGGGTGGCTTTATGTTTTTCTTTTACCCGGTAATCTACTAAAATACAAGTCATGCCTCTTTGGCTAAAATAGATGGCTTGTGGCTCAAACTGTTTAACAGTGCCACTATTCCATCCACCTCCAAAAAAGAAAACCATGGCTGGTGATATTTTGTTTGACACTTTTGTTGCAGAAGGGTACACTGTTAAATAGAGTTGTGTCGTGTCTACTTTTTTATATAGTAATTGAGTTTGCGCGTAACCAGTTAAACAACCAATAAACGTTATAAGTATTGTAAATAAGTATCTTTTTTTCATGTGATGAATCGTTTATTTACGTAAACCTATTTTACGCGTTATCAAATCATAATATGCATTTGCATATTGCATCATGCCAATATCGTTAGGGTGCGTGCCATCTAGCGTACTCTCCGTATCAAAGCCAATTTGACGTGCGGTTAGCTCGTAAATATCTTTGATGCCTTCTTTTTTCATTTTTTTAAATACTGCCGCCGAAATTTCACTAACGGCAATATATTTTTGCGCCATAATCGTATCTAAATTAATGCCGTCTTTACCGCTACAATGTTCCGTAAATATGATTGGAACCCCAGGATGTTTTTTATGGATTTCTGATTCTGCATGCCGCATTCTTTTTTCTATTTCTTCGGCACTAAATCTTGCTTTATCCCATAGATTGGGTATGCAATCCAAAATATATAGTTTACCATCTATTTCATTAATGAGGTCAATCAGGGCTGGTTCGAGCTGTCCATTACCTGAAAATCCAAGGTTAATTATTTTTGAATTTAATTTTCTGCCTAATATATTGGTCCATCCAAGGCCTGGTCTACTTGCATAAGCGCCATGCATAATAGATGTGCCATAGGCTACAATTGGTTTTTGTTCTTGCGCAGGAAGTAATGTGCAAGTATAATTATCTGGAACTCCAATTTCTAACCACGAAACAGCATTACATAGTGGGAGATACAATCTAAAAAAATCAAAGCGTGACGGGTCATTAATATTTTCAAATTTGTAGGTAATGGTATCTTTAAAATTTACGGTGGCTTTGGTCCAGTTCCAATTACCGAAAGGGTCTTTACTATACAAGTCTACGCCACTTACACCGGTAGCAGGCATTTGCGCCATCGCTTGTGCACCTTTAACTTTGAGCCTTACATAAATAGTGCTGCTGTTGGTGGTAAAATTAATATACTCTCCTGCAGCGTGTTTGGATAAGTCCCATAGCACCGGTCTTACCATACTTTGTGCTTTTTGTGGTAGCCGATCGTAGGGGAAAGTGTATCCATCATTCCATCCTCTGCCATCAATGCACTGTTCCGTCATTTTTGTAGGGTCAGTCCATTTAATGTTACTGCTTTGCCCGAATGCAATATTTGTGATGAGTAAGATTGCTAGTAGGTATTTCATATCATTACTTTTTAATTCCTTTTATTTTTTCAAGCTCCTCGGTTAGCGCGCGCACCATTTCTGGATATTTTGCATATACATTATTTTGTTCGGAAGGATCTTCTTTTAAATTATATAGTTGTACAGCAGGCATATTATTTTTAGCCGCCTGATTTTCGGTTGGCGCACTCCATCCGCCGGAGCCTCTGCACATAGCTAATTTCCAATCCCCTTTTCTGATGGCAAAATAGCCATCTATGGAGTGATGAACAGTACTCCTTCTTTGGTAAGTTGTTTTTTTAGATGGAGTCAATAGTGGAAGAAGGCTGTAGCTATCTTGTGCAGCATTATTTTGCAAATTGGTATTGAGTAGTGCTGAACAGGTGGACATAAAATCTGTGAGACAAATTGTGGTATTGTTAATGCTGTTTGCTTTTACATTACCAGGCCATTTTACAATAAAGGGGATACGGTGCCCGCCCTCGTAGATATCGGCTTTGGTTCCTCTAAATCCAGCGCTAGGGTCATGTCCTTTTTCACGTAATTCATTAAAATTTGCAGAAGGAGAACATCCATTATCACTGGTAAAAACAATCATGGTGTTTTTATCTAGGTTATTGTCTTTTAGATACTGAAGTATTTCACCAATTTTAGCATCTGTCATAGAAACAAAATCCCCATAGGCATTGGTAGCTGTTGTGCTTTTATAATTACTTGCAGGAAGTATGGGCGTATGCGGAGAAGCAAGTGCTAAATATAAAAAGAACGGGTCTTTTTGTTTAGAAGCTTTGCTTATGTACTGAATAGATTTGTTTACAAAAGTGTCTAGTACATCTTGATGTTTAAAATCGTTTCCAACAGGGCCAGCGCGCCAAAACCCTTGCCCACCCTGTTCTTGAATACTGTCTATACGGGTAGCTGTAATTTTATTTCCATCAATATACACATAGGGTGGGATATCAAGTGAGGCCGAAATACCATAAAAATAATCAAATCCAATTTGAGTAGGGCCGCCATTAATGGGTTTTGTAAAATCAATTTCTCCATTCTTTTGTTTGACCCAGTCTAAACCTAAATGCCATTTACCAATACATGCTGTTTGGTATCCGTTATTTTTTAATAATTGCGCTACCGTTAATTGATCCGGTGTAATTAGCGGTTTGTCATAACTCCACAATACGCCATTTTTCAAATTCGTACGCCAAGCATATCGCCCTGTTAGAATGCCATATCTGGTGGGCGTGCATACCGAAGAATTAGCATGCGCATCTGTAAAAAGCATACCTTCCTTTGCTAACGCATCTATCCACGGAGTTGCAATTTTTGATTTGGGATTGTAAGCACTAACATCGCCATAACCAAGATCGTCGGTTAGGATATAAATGATATTGGGTTTTTGCCCAGAAGCAATGATTGATAAGATCAAAAATGGCAATATAGTAAGTGCCCTAAAAATAGGGGCTAATTTGTAACTAGGCATATTACAAATTACGAAAATCGTGCTTACAATAGGTCATGTTTATAATTATTACTAAATTGAACTATGCGCAAGTTCACAACCAAATTACTGCTTTTTTCAATCCTTCTATTTTCCACGTCTTTGATGGCTCAGGAACGTTATATTATAAGAGCTGGTGATCCAAATGGTATTAATAAATGGTATATGGGTAGGCAAATCGCCCAAGTAATGAGTCATTTTGGTATAGATTGGCTTGAAAGAGAGGATCGCGAAATGGAAGAAAATACGTCTCAATTATTAAAAAATTTAGCTGTTAAACCAGGCATGGTTGTAGCAGATATTGGAGCGGGTAGTGGTTACCATAGTGCTTTACTTTCAAAAATGGTAGGGAATGGTAAAGTATATGCAGTAGATATAGAGCCAGAAATGATCGCTTATTTAAACGAAAGAATTAAGCAGGAAAAACTGTCACGCATTGTGCCTGTGTTGAGTACAGAAAAAAATGTTGCGCTACCAGAAAATAGTGTCGATATTATTTTATTGGTAGACGTTTACCACGAGTTTTCTTTTCCTTATGAAATGGCTTTGTCTATGCGATCTGCTTTAAAGCCTGGGGGTAAATTGGTGCTTGTAGAATTTAGAACCGAAGATCCTACTGTACCCATTAAAACCATTCATAAAATGAGTGAAAGGCAGTCTGTTAAAGAATTAAAAGCAGCAGGCTTTATATTTGAACAAAATATCTCTACTCTTCCATGGCAACACTGTATGGTGTTTACAAAATAGCAATGTAAGCATATGAAAGCACTTGTTTGTACAACACCGCATCAATTTAATTATACCAGCGCTCCTATGCCTGTTGCAGGGGATGGCGAAACGCTTTTAAAAATAGAACGTATTGGAATTTGTGGAACCGATTTACATGCATATGAAGGCACACAGCCTTATTTTAATTATCCTCGAATTTTAGGACATGAACTTGCAGCTACTATCGTTGAAACAAAAGCGGTTGGATTTACTGCGGGCGATAAGGTTACTATAATTCCTTATATGCATTGTGGACAGTGTATTGCCTGTAAATCAAACAAGCAAAACTGCTGCGTTAACATGCAAGTTTTTGGTGTTCATATAGATGGCGGCATGCGTGAGTTTGTTACCGTACCTGATACTGCACTCGTAAAAAGCGGTGGATTAAGCCTAGACGAATTAGCACTTGTAGAGCCACTCGCTATTGGTGCGCATGCTGTAAAAAGAGCAAATATTGCGCCTAATGAATTTGTTTTAGTAATGGGCGCAGGCCCTATAGGCATTGGTATCGCACAGTTTGCTAAAATTGCAGGAGCTCAGGTAATAATGGTAGATGTAAATGACAACAGGTTAGCTTTTTGTAAAAATCTGCTGGATATAAACCATACGATTAATCCGTTAACCCAAAATGTAGTGGATGCTTGTAAGCTTATTACAAATAAAGACATGCCTACTGTAGTAATGGATGCAACAGGTAACTTAAATGCAATAAATAATGCCTTTGCTTATTTGGCACATGGCGGACGTTATGTGCTAGTGGGTTTACAAAAAGAGCATATTAGCATTAGTCATCCCGAATTTCATAAAAGAGAAGCTAC
>CAJBRT010000069.1 GCA_903958045.1 uncultured Bacteroidota bacterium
ACGCTGATCGGGCTGAGGGCCCGAAAAACAACCACGGTCTCTACGTTTGCGTATTCCAAAGCCTTGACATTTGTCCACAAGCAACGCTGTTTTAAGAGGGATCGATTTTAGTGTGCACAAAACACTAAACCGCTCTTTTATGGCAGGTGCAAAAACGGCACTTTTATGGGCAAAAAATAGCGATACCAAAGAATGGATCATTCAAATGCCTTCCAACAGAATTGAAGGGGATATCACCTATTCTTTTGCTAATAAAATACTGCCCAACGCAGCTATTGAATTACGCTACATGCATATCATGCAGCAAACAAGAATTCCCACAAGTATTGCCGATTATATTCCACCACCAAATGCATACAGCCTTCTAAACCTAGATTTTAGTAGTGATGTAGCCGTTGGAAAAAAGCAAATAAGTGTAGGATTAACCGTTGTTAATTTACTCAATCAAACCTACCGCGATTACATGAATAGGTTTAGGTATTTTAATGACGAACCAGGCAGATCTATTAATCTCCGAATTAAATTAAAATTATGAAACAATTAAAAGTAGGTATCATTTGCGCCGTGTTTATGTTGCTAATGGCAGCTTGCTCAAAAGATGTAAGCAAACCCAATGACGAAAATGAACACGAAGCCATCAACAAAATAGAACTCGTATTTACTGAAACGGCTGGTGCTACCACAAGCTTTGTGATAGAAGATCCGGATGGTGATGGAGGCAATCCACCTTCCCGCATTGACACTATTAAATTAAACAGCAACAAGCAGTACAACCTCACCGTAAAAGTGTACAATATTGCAAGTGGCGTTGTTAAAGAAGTGTCTTCCACCATTTTAGCACAAGCTACCTCACACGAGTTTTATTTTATTCCATCGGGCGTATCTGTAACAGTTCAAAAAACAGATAAAGACAAAAACGGATACCCTATTGGTTTTTTAAGCAGTTGGCAAACAGCAGGTGCAGGCAGCGGTAGCATCCTGTTTAAACTCATGCACAAAACAGCTCTAAAAGGCCCTAACGACGGACCTAATGTAGGCCACAGCGACATTCAATTAAATTTACCCATCACAATTAAGTAAAAAACAAACCCATGAAAAAGAGTATTATTTTTTTATTGAGCATTTTGATTTCTAGTGCAACATTTGCACAAGTTAGTTTTGGATTCAAAGCTGGTTACAACGCAGCTAGTGTAAAGTCTAATGACGCAGAAATTACCGATGACGGCAAAACATTGTCTGGTTTTCATATTGGCTCTGTATTGAGCGTTCCATTTAATAAAAGTGTATCGTTTCAAACAGGTCTTAACCTTGGTACCAAAGGCGTAAATGTAGCACATGATGGACATGGCGATAAATATAAATTTACAGCAGTCGATATTCCTTTAAATATTGTTTTAACAAGCAAAAAAGGTTTGTTTGCAGGAACAGGATTAAACCTTGGCTATAATTTATCAGGAAAATTAGACGCACATGACGACCCTACCGAAAACTATGATTTTGAATTTGGCAAAGACAAGAAATTTACAAGAACAGATCTTGGCGTAAATTTTTTACTAGGCTACCAAACAAAGTCTGGCATTTTTGTTAGCGCTAATAGTTTAATGAGCTTAACAGATATTGCAACTAGTGCCGTTAGCTGGAAAAACAATGTAATCAGTTTATCAGTTGGATATACTTTGAATGCTTCTAAAAAATAAGGAGGTTCGAGAAAATTTTAGTGTTTTACAAAGGCCGCCCTAGGGCGGCCTTTGTTTTTTTAAAGTAGGCCTTATTTTTTTATTGAAAATTGCTATATTTAGTCAAATAAATGTATGGCGCCAACACAACTACAACCCCGCTATGTAATTGCCATTTGCTTAATGGCCATGGTTTTTACTAGTTGCCTACGCGAAAAAAATGGGGGCTTGTTTTTACCTGATGGTTTTGAAGCCGTTGTGGTGGTGGATAGTTTACCTGGCCGGGCTAGGCATTTAGCGGTTAATAGTAATGGAGACATTTATGTAAAAGCCAATAAGCCCATTGAGGGAGGCATGAACTATGTTTTAAGAGACGAAAACAATGATGGTCGCGCCGATATCATTAAAAATTTTGGACCTATTGCTAGTGAGGGCGCTTATGCTACTGGCATGCGCATTCATAACGGATTCCTCTATACCAGTTCAGAAATGCTAGTGTACCGTTATAAATTAAAGCAGGGTGAGATGGTACCTTCCAGCAAAGCAGAGTTTATTGTAATTGACAGTGGACAGCCGCGTGAACATGATGGCAAGCCGCTGGCTTTTGATGGCAAGGGTCATATTTTTGTTCCATTTGGTGCCCCTTCCGATGCTTGTCAAGAAGAAAATAGATTGCCAGGTTCACCAGGCATGAAGCCCTGTCCTATTTTAGATTCTAATGCAGGTGTTTGGATGTTTGATGAAAATAAAGTCAATCAATTTAGAACCACCGATGGTATAAAAGTAGCAACGGGCTTACGCAGTTTAGTTGCCATGACATGGAACAATCAAGACAGTACACTCTATTGTGTAGGACACGGCAGAGATGGACTTTCAAGTAGTTGGCCTCAGTTTTACAACGAATGGCAGAGCGCCGTTTTACCTTCCGAAGCGTTTTATAAATTAAAGCCTGGTGCCAATGCAGGTTGGCCTTATTATTACTTTGATCAAATGAAAGGCAAAGTGATGGTGAATCCCGAATATGGTGGCGACGGCAAACTCGAAAACACAGATAAAAATATTGAAACACCGATTGTAGGTTTTCCAGGGCATTACGCACCCAATGATTTACTTTTTTATACCGGCGATCAGTTTCCTGCGCGCTATAAAAATGGTGCATTTATTGCTTTTCACGGATCTACCATTCGTGCTCCCTATCCGCAAGCTGGTTATATTGTAGCGTTTGTTCCTTTTGTAAATGGTAAACCACAAAAATGGGAAGTATTTGCAGATGGTTTTACAGGAAAAGATACACTTGTAAATACCAGTGATAGCAAGCACCGCCCTATGGGACTAGCACAAGGCCCTGATGGTTCATTGTATATTTCAGATTCTAAAAAAGGAAAAATTTGGAAAATACAATACAAAGGAAATAAAGAAACATTTTCTGATAAAAATTTAGCTGCCATGAAAGCTAGAGAAAACAGAACCAATGTAAAAAATCCGGATATTATTAAGGATAATTTAGAAAAAGATAAAGTAGTACTTGGTGGCGAAAAACTCTATCAAATAAACTGCCGCGTTTGTCATCAACAAAATGGACAAGGTGATGGCATCAGATTCCCAACCATTGCAAAAACAGATTGGGTAAATGGAAACAAGGACACCTTAATTGGCGTACTATTAAAAGGACTTGAAGGGCCTATTAAAATTAACGGTCAGCCTTTTCATGGAGCCATGCCTAAATTTTCGCAACTACCGGACAGAGATATCGCAAGCATTCTTACGTATATCAGACAAAACTTTGGCAACAACTCAGACTCGATCTCTAAAACGTCTGTAACCATTGTACGCCAAAGGCTTCGCCTATTAAAACGAAAAGAAATGCAGTTACAAAAAGAGGCAGAAGCAAAATTAAATGCAGCGGCTACTTTACGTAAATAGGCGTTGTCAAACCATTTAAATCGTAGACTACTTTACCCCCTTTAATGGTAAGCTCGCATTCGAATTTTTCGGTGCCATTTACTTTGTAACCTGTTTTGTCGTAGAAGCCAAAATTGCCTTTTCTAATATTTAAAATAGCAATATCCGCTTCTGCACCTTCACTTAAATGCCCAAGATTGGTTCTATTA
>CAJBRT010000070.1 GCA_903958045.1 uncultured Bacteroidota bacterium
CATCAATAATAATTTTTATAGTTTCAATAATCGCACTCACATCATCTTTAAATAAAAATCATAGATCATTTTTTAAAGAAGCTGAAGTAATAATAGTTATAACTATCCTATTTAATATATCATTTAGAATTGTTTTTGAATTTTTATATTATAACTATGAATACAGCCAACCAATTATCGAATCCATAAATAGAATTTATATAATCGTCAACTTCATAACCAATATTTTATTTATATACAGCCTTACATGCATCAAGAATACGAAGAAACTTATATCTTCATTTTAGTTATAGCATTCGGAGTATTATTTATACTAATTCTATTTTGCTATTTAATCTATAATCAATTTCAAAAAAATAGGAAATTATTTATAGAAAAATTAAACGCAGAATATATTGGAAGAGCCGAGGAACGAAAAAGAATTTCAAAAGATTTACATGATGAATTTGGGGCATTATTGTCAACTACAAAAATATATTTATCAACCCTACAAAAAGAAAACTTTGAATTAGATAATTTAAATAAAACAATGAAATCGGTTAGCGATGGACTCGATACCTTACATAAAATCACAAATGACCTTTACCCAAGTGCGCTAAATAAAAATAATTTAAAGAACGGGATAAAAGATTTAATATTTGAATACAGTGAAAGAAGCGGACTAAAGATTTTTTCAAATATAGATGAAATAGATATTGATCAATTAACTGATAAAACAAAAAAAGTTCAATTGTATTGGATTTTAAAAGAAATAGTCATCAACACAATAAAACATTCAAATTCAAATACATTAGAATTATTGTTCTTGCAAACAAAAGATGAGATTATTATAAAAACAAAAGACGAAGGAACTGGCATCTTAATAAATCTTGAATCAACGAAAAGAAATGGCATAACAAATATTACAAACAGAGTTGAAATATTAAATGGCATCATTGAAATAATAAGCCCTAAAGGAAAAGGGTTAGAATATTTAATTAAAATTCCTATTTCAGATGGAAAGTAAAACAACTATTATTATTGCCGAAGACCATCCTCTATTTATAGATGGTCTCAAAACTATGCTAAACTTAGATAATAGATTTAAAATTCTGGCAGAGGCTGAAAACGGTGATATTTTATTAAAATTGCTTGAAATTGTTAAACCAGATTTAATTCTTATGGACATTAATATGCCAATTTTAAATGGTATAGATGCAACTAAATTTATTGCTACACATTTTAATGATATTAAAGTTATTGCATTGACAATGAATGATGAAAGAAGCTCAATTATGGAAATGATGGATGCCGGAGCCAATGGTTACATTTTAAAAAGTGCAGATAGAGAAGAAATAATGAAAGCAATTAATACAGTAATGAATGGGGATGACTATTATTGTAAAAGAGTAGAAAGCAGTATAATCAATTTAATTGAAACAAAAAGTTCCACAAAACATTATAAAAAATTAATATCATTTAATGATAAAGAAATCAAGATTATTAATTTTTTATGTGAAGAATTAAATTCTGATGAAATTGCAAAAGAGATGTACTTAAGCAAAAAAACTATTGATGGTATAAGAATAAAAATAAAAAATGATTTAAATGTTAGAAATTCAATAGGAATAGTAAAATATGCGATTAGAAACGGAATTTTTAAAATATAATTAAGTTTATTTAATCTTAGTATATCCATGAAAATATAAAATATTAAAATTACTATCAACATTCGATTTTAAAATAACGTTTTTATAAAATCTTCCAGTATCTGGAGGTGAAAAAGTCAATATCAAATTAGTTGAATCGCCGGGTTGTATAATTTTCTTATTTAACGATACTTTTGTACAGCCACAAGATGCAGTTGCAGTATCGAGCAATAAATCATCATTGCCGATATTTTTTAAATTGTAAATTATAGTATAATTACTACCTAATACTATATTTCCTAGATCAACCGTATCTTTACTAAATGAAATGATTGGCTTTTTTTTAATTCCTAAATCACATCCAATCAGAAGAGTTAAAGAAACTATGAAGAATGAGATAAAATTACGCATTTTACTTATTGTTTTCTATTATGGAATAAATATTTGAAAAATTGATTATTTCATTTGTATTCAAGCTGCCTGCATAAATACATTTTTTTTGCTTATTAAACACTAAAGTAATAGGAACACTACTTACTCCTAAGTTTTTTGGAATTGTTTCGTTTATAAAGCTAATTTTTTCGAAATGGTATTTGTGTAACAATTCATTGATATTAATTGTCGATCCATTAGTTATTGGAATTTGTAAAGAATATATTTTAACATTTTTTTCATATTTGTATCGTTTTCTTAACTCTTCTAAATCAGGAAATGTCCTGAAGCATGGTAAACAGCCAGGATGCCAGATATCCATAACAATGATTGAATTAGGAATAGAGTCAAATTTAATAATCTTATTATTTTCATTTATAAAAGAAACTCCGATAAAATTAAATTTAGAAGCATTTTGAACATTACTTAGTTGTGCAAAGAGATTTGGCATTATATATATTCTTGTTACAAGAACGATAAATAATACTAATACATAACTTTGAATCTCCAGGATTTTGTTTTTTTGACCTGCGATAATTATTACAGTTACAATAATGCCACAAATCCAAATTGGAAATGTTTGATACGAATTTAATAGTATACTAAATAATGAATAAAATATGAAAAAAGGTGCAATTACTAAAATTATAAAACTAAATTGAGTATTTTTTTTTGAAAGATAAATTACAACCAATGCGCTTACAAATGCAACAATAATCATTTGAGAATACCAGTCAATAATCCCAGAAATAGCACAAATGAAAAAGTGAAAAACAGATAAAAACAAAAGATTGATGCTTTTCATTGTCTTTGGCTTTAAAATGAACAATTTGCACCATTACATGATTCTAAAAATAAAAGCCCACAACCATTTGACTTGCCATTACAAGAAGCTCCGGCTACACATATTCCAATATTTACTACAACAGTGGGAAATCCAACTGTATATGTTTTACAAGAATAACCTTGATTACCAACATGACAAAAGCAATCTACTGGTTGATTGTCGATAACGTCAATAATTTCAGTAGAATTAGTTTCATATGCTAATTCATATATTTCTTTATCTGAAAGAAGGTTTTTTGCTTCGTTTAACCAAATTGGCCAAGAGTAACTTTTAAATATTCTAGACTCTTTACTATTGTTAATGAAAATATTTTTAACCAATAATGATTTAAGCTTAACTATTAATTTGGTTTTTTTGCTATTATTTTTATAATATGTAATTTTTTCATCGAAATGATTAATCCATATTTTATATTTTTCATCAGATTTTAGTTCACTATAAATTAGCTTTTTAGCTTCGATATTTTTTGTAAAATTATATTTTTCAATTCTCAGATTATTTGAATCATTTGATAAGATATTGTAATCTTTATTACAAGAGGTAAAAAGTACAGTTAAAATTGTAATCAATAGTAGATTTTTCATTTTCATATGTTATCTTTTTTGGTTAGTTAAAGTTTTTTATAAACAAAAGGTTTAAAAAAGATTCTTTAATAATACGCAATATTAAATCGCAATATCTTAATAGAAATCAGTAGTTATACTGATTTTTATCAATAAGCATTCCATAAAAAGTAATCAAATTTTTTTACACAGATGAGTAATTATACTTGCATGAATTTCTTCCAACAATCTGACTTTTGTGTTATCTATTAACCATTTAACACAAAAGATGATAACTTCAGACAAAAAATCACTCCTACTAATCCCTAATTTTGAAAAATTTATATCCCATTCCAAATACGGAAAAAGACAATGTTTATCTGGCAAACCCGTTGCCAATGGAACATTAGTCCAGTATAATAGTGTACTCAAACTATTAGTTGCATTTGAAAAAGACCAAAACGCAACTTTCAGAATTCTTATTCTGAATAAAAAAAATCAAAAAACTAATTACGCCGAAAAATTATATTGGAAACGGTTTTTCAGAAATTTAACCCTATGGCTTTATAAGAAAAAGTGCTTAGATAATTATATTAGCAACATCGCTAAAACGCTAAGAACTTTTTTCAACTACTTGTTAAAGGAAAGGTGTCTTCAAATTGGCACATTTCATTACTAGTTTAAAGTTAAAAGCCAAGCTATCCCTCCTATTGTATTAGAGCCTCAACAGCTTCGTTTTTTAATTACAAACCAGTCCTTTAAAAACAAATTAACTCCTAAACTCCAGAAGCTCAATGACATATTCGTTTTTGGATGTACTGTTGGCTTAAGATACAATGACCTTATGCATTTAAAAAGAACGAATATTCAAAATACTGACAATGGAAGCTATATTTTGCTAAATACTTCAAAAACAGGATCCCAAGTAAAAATCCCACTTCCTAATTATTCTATTGAAATTATTGATAAGTACAGAAGAAAAAGTAAGAAGTTTGTGTTACCTCAGCTTTCCAATGTAAATTTTAATAAAGGCATCAAAGAACTTATTGAAGTTGCAGGATGGACATATAACTATAGCAAAATCAGATTCAAACAAGGAAAAGCTGTAGAAATAAATAACCCAAAAGGAAACTCTTTCAGGTTTTGCGACCATATTACTGCCCATACAATGAGACGAACAGCTATTACAACATTATTACTTCTTGGGGTAGATGAAAATATAGTAAGAACTATTTCAGGGCACAGCCCAGGAAGTAAAGAATTTTACAAGTACGTAGCCTTGGTACAAAATCACCTCAACAAACAAGTATTAAATGCTTTTGAAAAACTCATTATATCATCTCAATTTGAGTAATTATACCCTATTATTTTACCAAAATAGTATATATCTTTAAACAGATGAATCGTCTTAAGCTCAATACATATAGCTCTTCAACTAAATTTAGTTGTTATCCATTCGGGTTAAGTATGAAAGTGATTGGAAAGGAAGCTGCTGGAGGATTGCAGAATAAATTTAAGTACAATGGTAAGGAAGAACAAAGCAAAGAATTTAGTGATGGTAGTGGCTTAGATTATCTGGATTACGGAGCAAGGATGTATGATGCCCAGATTGGAAGATGGTTTACAATTGATCCGAAAGCCGATTTAATGAGAAGACATTCGACGTACAATTATGCTTTCGACAATCCTATGCGTTTTATTGACCCAGACGGAATGGGGCCTAATGATATAATAATAAAAGGTAGCGTATCATTTAGGCAACAAGCATTTAATAGTTTACAAAAACTATCTTCTACCGCAATGGTGTTACTAGATAATGGCAAGGTTATTCAGGCGTCTAATGTTATGCCTTTTGATAAGCCTGCTGCTTTTATACCCTTGATTCCAGAAGCCAGCGCAGGGCAAGTTGAGTATACTCCTGGAACTAAACTTCCAGTGAATAAGCCAATAGGGACAGACATAATTACAAGTTTAATCAATTCTGATGAAATAGTTAATATAACTGAAACAACAGGCGGAAACAGTACATCCCCGAATGGTGTAATTGATGCCTCAAATGGAAAAGGAACAGGTTCTAATATTGAATATAATCCAAATGGAAAAGGTAATTCAATTGTAAATGTTGATGGTACCAAAGGTCGCCCAGCTCAGATTGGTTTGGGACACGAATTAGCACATGCGTTATTAAATTCCAAAGGTAAAAGGGATAAAACGCTCGTTTCCAGTCTAACAGACCCAGACACTGGGAAAAAAGGAATTTTGGACAAAAACGAAATTCAGGTTCGAAAAATTGATTCTCAAATTCGAAAAGAACAAGGTGTTGTTGAAAGGAAGCAGCCGTTTTAAATCAGTAAATTTAATCAGTAATTATGCATTTTAATCTAACATACTTATTATGTCTCTTAACCTATTTTTCCAGTAGCAGTTCGCACCTTGCTAGGAATATTAATAATCGTTTGATTAAAGATTCTATTTTTGTAAGTTGGAATAAATCTACCATTTTATCATTGAGAAATAGTATTAATCAATCAAGTGACAACTTGGAAGGCGAATTATATAAAAATAGATTAGTGGCCTTTAGATCTTTTTTAGGAATTGAAGATGAAAACAAAATAAATACTTTATCGACTAGGTATACATTTTTAGATGAATTCTCAAAGAATAACAATAATAAAGGAAAAGTTTATGTAATTGAAACAAATCGTTCAGGAGAAGAATCTGAAATAATAAATTACTTGATTTCCTTTAAGGTAAAAGATTTAATGCATGTTGATTATTACAAATTTTTGAAAGGGAAATGGGTTAAAAAATACAAGACCACTAATGTAAATTTGAAATTTGAAGGTAATCTGAGTAAATATTCAACAAAATTTGGAAAGGGATTTAATCAAGATGACGTTATCATTACTGAATTCATCAATTGCAAAGTAAAGTCTTCAAGGTATTACTTGTATGCTACACTTTATGAAATAGGTTGTATTAATAAGATATTATCCATGAGATAATTTATAGAAATGACTTTATATCAATTAAAAAATAATTTATAAATTTTAGTAGAATAATACTATGGCATAAAAGTAACAACTCAATAATGAATAGTATTTTATAATCAGATCAAAATAAGTTCTGATTATTTGTTATTCTAAGTATCCTGAAACTGTTCAGTGTATTTTTAAAATTAAAGGGAGCAATAAATTTTTTACAAATTGTCATAGTCTACTTTTCTAACTCTTTCCAATATTTTTCACAATTACAATCTTTTTTTAGAGTGTCTGAAATACTGATTTTATCAAAATTTACATTTTTATAATCAACTTTTATTTTTTTGTCAATTCCATAAAATGTACAAGTTTTATTAATAGCCTTCAATTTTAGATGATTACTATCTCTAACTGAAAAAATCATTTTGTAAGTCCAAGAATATTTTGAACCAGCTTGATGAATTATTTCAAATCCATTATTAGTCAAAAAAATTCCATTATAATGGGATAGTACCCCCCCCCCGTATCAGATATTAAATTCGAATAGATATTTCTAATCTTTGATGTATTATTATTATTTATGATTTCAACGAGTAACCTTTTAGGTGAAACATCCATCTTACAAATATTTTCCTCGGAATCTAAACTTTGCGGAGAAAGAACTAATAATCTATCTATAATCTTATCGTTATTCAAATCTATGTTTAAACTATCAAGTATTATATAATAATCTGAAATAAAAACTCCGAATTTTTTATGAAAGTTGTTAGCGACTAACGAACATGAATCTTTTTTAATGGGTATAGAATATCCTATTGCTTTAATTGTATCCTCTTTGAAATGAGGTATAGTGTTTATTTCTGTAGCAGTTTTATCACTTTTTTTCGTGGTTGAATTACATGATAAAGCAAAAACAAAAATTGCTATGCTATAATAATAGATTTTGTTTTTCATATGTATTAGCATTATTTATTTATTTTCCAGAATATGGATTTTCCTTCTGCCCCAGTTGAATGTAGAGAATAAGGTCTGCCACTTTTTCCAGATGCTGAGAACGATGTATTGTCTTTTATAGCTGTACTAAATATTGAATTTGGAGTTACTTTTTGAGCTGACGAATAAGTGCTTAAAGAACCAGCATCTATGTCAATGGATTTAAACTCCTTAAATTTATTATGAGAAGCTCCTTTATTTAAAAAATCAGACCCATCCCAAAGCACAGCTCCAGCTGTAGGATCAGCTCCACCAGATAAAACAGCTATTACAGCTGCTCTTGCATTATTTGCTGATGAACTCGCATACTTAGCCGCTAGTGGTTTTCTTGCTGATGATGGTGTAGTAGAATAATTTTGGTCAGTAAGCTGGTCGTTCAAAGTTGTATTTTGCTTTTTATAATCAATTGCATTATTATCTTTTGCATTATTTGCAGTATGGGCTATCCACAAACTCTCATCCTTATTTCCAGAAGATTCGTGTTTTACCACATTAGCTGATGTAGCAAATTCATCATGTGTAACTGATAATTCTTTCGAATTATTAAATGCACCATTCTTATTTTTTGAGTCAGCCACATAAACTTTATTGTCATTTTTACCATCATTCCCTAAATGCTTTCCATCTTTCGTATAATAGTCTCCAGGGTCAGCATACATTCCATCAACATCAATAAAATAAACAGGATTATTAAGAGCATAGGTATATGGTGAAAAATGTCTTGATATTTCAGCCAACGGGTCAACATTCATCCAGCGACCAAGAGCTGGGTCATAATTTCTCGCCCCATAGTCGTACAAGTTCAGTGATAACTCCTCTTGTTCTTCCTTTCCATTGTACTTAAATTTATTCTGCAATCCTCCAGCAGCTTCCTTTCCAATCACTTTCATACTTAACCCGAATGGAGAATGATGAGTCTCATAAATAGAGCATTTTCTTGATTACTTAATTTCTAAGGGCACCGCCTTTTTTAATTCAGTAAAAATATCAGTCCTTTCACTATCGACATTGCCTACTGGAATTCCATTTGCATCTACAAGATACGAAATCTCTTTACGTAATTTCATATCATTTTCAGTTTTAATACTTGATAATATACCTGCTTTATAAGTATACTGTTTTTCTACAACATTAATTTTCCCCTCTTGAAACGCATACAAAATTCTAATTTGTCCAGTTTCACCAAAAATACTAATTGTACATTCAACGATTTTACCACTTATGTATTTTGCTTTAACACGTGATCCTTCAGCACTTATTCCCTCTATAAAATATTCAATAACTGTATCTTTCGCTGGAGTTAGTTTCCCTTGAGAAAACCCATATTTTTTGTCTTTTATATTTAATTTGGATTGAGTATTAGTACTACAAGATGTATAAAGAGCTCCCCCCAATACCATAACTATTAATACTTTCATGTCATTATTTTAAAATTGGTAATCCATTAGAATCTTTCGGTAATTTTTTTATATCTTTTTGGCTTTTGCCGAAAAGCATTTGAAAATGCGGCTTATCCTTAAATCCTTTCCAATTTCCGCCCCATTCAAAACCTAGCGAACTCCCTACTTCAGTAAGTGTTTTATAGTCAAGATTATAATCTGCCTTTCCGTTAGTAATTCCCACGATATCAAAAGCTAATCCAAAATTGTGATTGCTTTCTCCACCCTTCGATTTTGTCACAATTACTCCAGGTGTAGTTCTGCCTTGTGCATAAATAGCATCCTGCTCTTCGTATGTTCTGAATCCTTGAGCAATTCGAATTGTAGTACCCTCTAATTCAACATTAGCCTGCTTAACAAATTCGGTTGCTTTCATTCTAATTGCAGGATGTAAACTTTGTATACGTTCATCTGTTGGCGCATCACCTGTTACAAAAGCCTCTTTAACAGTTCCTAGATAATCAGAATTTGATATAATATCTTTTGAATGTCTTTCGCTCAACTTTCCACCCCAATTAACAGCCTTATTATCAAATTTAGCAACAACATTCGTTTTCAATTGGTATACTTTCTTGTCGTCTTTCCCATCATTTCCTAAATAAGTTCCCTGCCCATCATAGAAGTCTGCAAACATTCCATCAGGATCAATAAATCGAATAGGATTATTGTAGCAATATGTATAAGGACTCCATCTCCTACTTACATCGGCAAGAGGGTCTATTGTAAACCACCTTCCAATCTGCGCATCATACATCCTTGCTCCGTAATCCAAATAATCTAGGCCAGTACCATCACTAAATTCTTTGCTTTGTTCTTCCTTACCATTGTACTTAAATTTATTCTGCAATCCTCCAGCAGCTTCCTTTCCAATCACTTTCATACTTAACCCGAATGGATAATAACTGGTTGCATCAATTATGTGGGTTGCTATGCTATAATCATCCGTTATTGTCATTCTGGTATTACCTAAATGGTCTTTTAAGAAATAATCATATACATAGCCATTATTAGTATTATTAATCCTGAGCCTACCCTCTTCATGTGCTATAAATTGAAGTACGTCGTTTTGATAAATTACTCCATTTAAATAAAGGGTGGTTGTGGTAGTACCATTTGTATTATCTACAACTTTCTTTTGCAATTTGTTGCCAGCTGCATCGTAAGTGTATGATATGGTACCTTTTCCTGTCATTGTAATTGTCTGAGGTAAATTTAGATAATTATATGTTATGGTACTTATTCCTTTATTATTGTCTTGGGTCATATTCCCATTAGTGTCATAAATATAATCGGTAGCAGTTTTACTACCTGCATTGTACTTAAAATCACCAAGTGTGCTATTATTGTCATTTACTGCATCTGTAACAGCTTTAAGCTTATTAGAGCCTGAATAATAGGTGTAATTAAGTTGGTCTATAAGCGCAGAGGTATTTGCATTAGGTTTTAAACCCATCTGATTCATTTGCAGGATATTACCATTAGCATCATAATTGGGTATAGTCATACTATAGTCAACTCCTGCGTTTTTATTAAATCCACCCCCAGTATACTGGTTAAAGTCTGCTACTTTTAAGCGGTTAGCTTGGTCATAATTAAAATCGTATTTACGTATCTGACCATCATGTCCACTTTTCCACAACATTCCAACTATATTGCCATTATACTGGAAGCCGTTAGACCACCCAGCTCCATTACCTGCAGCAGGGCTTTTATCATACCCTAATTCAAATCCAAAAAACTGTCCGGCACAGTAACAATTTGGTGTAGTAAAACTCTCGCCACTAAACCATGCATTACTCGCTGTGGATACATCTTGTACATAAGAACGGTTTATCCCTAATAACCAACCTCTAATATTGTAATCATAATTGAGGGTTTCTAAGGGCGCACTTGTATAGCTTGTTCCACTCCGCTGGCGGCCAAGGTTTTTTACTTTAATTTGACCTAATCCATCATATTGCATATTTGCAACAGTTGTATATCCCGAAAAGGCACCACCATTAACAAGGCTATTACTTACTTGATTTTCAGTTGTGATTGGCCTATTTAATGCATCGAAAGTCGTTTTACTTATAGTAATAGTAGTTTGCGCATTAGGATAATTAGCTTTTTGCTGACTTTGTACAATTATATATGGCTGACCAGACCAAGTATATTGTGAAGTACTAATATCAATTCCTCCTGTTATATTTTGCTTTTGCACTTGTATAACTCGAGCTTTATCGTCATATATATTGGAGGTATATAAGTATGTTAAAGGGTTATTATTATTGAGCACTTTAACTTTAGTCCATGTAACCATCCCTTTTAATTGGATTGCCTGAGGAGCCTGAACCGGCATAACTGGATATGGCAGGTTACTATTATCTGTATTTGCAAAATATCCATTCCAGGTACTGTTAAAAGTACCACTTACACCATATAAACCATTACTGTAATCATCATAGTGAGTCTCTGTAAGTAATTCAAAACTACCACCAATCGATGGATAAGTGGTATTATAATATGCATTGCTTAGATGAGCAGCAAAATCACCATAATACCCATTTAGCATACCTGTTTGTACTGGCCTATTTAAATTATCGTAAATAGTAGTTAACCAAGCTGGAGTTGGTAAATTCCTCATGTTAGCATCCTGTGTCATTACCAACCGGTCTCTATTGTCATAAACCATATATACTTCACCTGCTCCAGGAACCTTTTTAACGATCATTCTGTTTCGTTGGTCATATTCATACCTAAAGCTTTGCTCATTCAATATAGGATAGTTAAATGCCCAGCTATTTTGAATCAATGCTTTAACACCTTCTGGCTGAACAACACACCTTAAATTACCTAAATCATCATAAATATAATAAGTACTTAACCAGTTATTATAATCAGCACCGTTACCGTTATCTGAAGCGCCTAAGCTAACTTTTTTTAATATTACTTTTCCGTCCAAATCTTTAAATTCAATTACCTGATTGTTATTTTCGTCAGTTGTAATATTTTTATACAATGTTCCCGCTCCATATGAGCCATCATTACTGTAACTTCCTAAAACTCCTATACCATTATTGTAAACGTTCCATTTTTTAACATCATCCGCATTTGTATTAATCCAATAACCAGATTGTACGCCCCTGTTACTTCCTACCCAACTATTACCAGCGGACATTGTCAAAATCGGCCTACTTAAAGGCGAAGCCTCAAATTGAATTAAACTATGTGCATTGCCCCCATTTTCTCCTTGACCAGCAACGGGACTTGTGTTGCTATTATAAAAAGAAGACTGTGCATTTATGGCTCCCGCTTTATATTCTCCATCTGCAGCATTTGAGACATAAGGCAAATAATTTCTATTGTTTCTACCAAATGCATCATATCCTAATTGAATAGTTAAATCAAGATTATTACCGCTAGCAGTTTCTAAAGATCCTTGTTTTGCAACTGTTTGCAGGGGCCTACCTAATCCATCAAAATATTGCGTAACCTGCTTAACAGCACTAATAGGTTTTGATATTAATGTATTTGGATTCGTCTCTGGAGCTGTTGCAGTCCATGTCCTTACAAAGTTTATTTGTGCCCATATAGTTTGGTTTGTTAAAAAAGAAATTAACACAAGCAATACAACTATACGAATGTTATTTTTATGTCTTACCACTTCTATAATTTTATTTGTATAATGGAATAATGTAAATAGACTAACCTTTAGATTTTGATTGCTTTATCAGACTCTTCTTCTCTTTTATTTTATTTGCTTTTTTTTGGTCATCGCCCATGAGTTTTTGAAACTTTTCCTTTACCATAATTTTACTCAGCTCGTCTTTCCACATTAAATCGATTTCTGATAACCTCTTGCTTCTTATTTCAAATTCTAACTGCATGTTTCCCAATGCAGCTATCGACTTGTAGTATTTTTTTGTACACTTTAATACAGATGCTTCTTGATTCTTATTAAGACCATACTTTATTTTATAAATTTTTACCAATTGAATAGCCATACTATCACTATTTCGATTATTCAAAGCTTCTCGTGATTGTCCAGAAACAATTGATGTATCACAAATACCCAAGAACAACATCACGATTACTAAATACTTTTTCATGCTTGAAAATTTAGAGGGTAATATTTAATATATTATAGTAGTGGTAAACTGTAGCGTAGGTTCCACTCACATATTGATAAGTCACAACTGGTGCAGAATATTGCAATACCGCCGAACTTCCTGAAACTGTTGCCGTATGACTATAATTTAATAACTCTCCAGTTAAATCATTTTCAGTCATTTCAGTATATTCCACTAGAGCATTTGTTACACTAACAGGCTGTGTGCAATTAACATCGCTATAAAAATTGATAACTAAATCCCCGTAACCACCATAACTATTTTGGATTGAAATGACTCCATAAACTGTAGTTGGCGTAGACGAGCCATTACCACCACCATTGCCAGAATTGGATTCTAAACAAGAAGTGGTTTGCCCAAACAAATTATAGCAGAATTTTTTGATAATATTATTATCCTGGTCGCGGATTAACTTTAATCGGTTCATACCATCATACTCGTAGTAACTGGTTCTTCCTGCCGCATCTGTTTGTGATGTCATACCAATAAGTGGTGCAAACGTAAAAGAAGTCAATTGAGCAGCAGGAGCAATACCATGCAAATTCGAACGGACTGAATTAAAAAGTGCTCTTAACGAAACATCTCCTGATAAGATTGCATTATCGATTTGACTTTGATTAACTATACTACTTATAGTTGAATAATCACTTCCAATGATCTTAGCTACAGGATAGTGACCCTTATATCCCCATAAATATGTCTCTTTTATATCATTTTCTTTTTGTTGCTCAAGTATATTTCCATAGTTATCATAGTGATTATACTTTAATCGAGTTTCGATTGGAAAATTATATAACCCAAATTTTGTATTATCATTTACAATTAAATTATTAAAGTTTTTATAATTGTTTAATCTGGTTGACAATAAAGTTTCAATACCACTTTTTGATACGTATGTTTTTTCTTCAAGAACTGGCGTTAACATGTTCCTGGAAACCATAGATTGAGAAATAAAATCACTCTTATCTTGAGGATAACTATACCGTGTAATATTGACATCACTATTACTATTCGAAGTAGAAGATTGTGTCAAAAACAAATTTGAAGGATTTGAATATTGAAAATTATTTTGAACTACAAGACTATCGCCGCCTCCAGGCTTATATGTAATCCTACGTTCAGCAGTTTTGCGCATTGCTCCCGTTTTAATAGGATATGGATACAAAGTGAAGAAACCTTGACCAAATGATGTATTTGAAGACTCAGGGCCGCTTGAATATGTGACACAATCACACAATTTCACAAATTGCTTAGTTTGTTTTAAGCCTATTGCATAAAACGTATTAGTGTTATAATCAGTCCAACTATAACCAATTCTTGCAACTGGCGCATATTGATTATTTTCCCACTTATAATTTATTTCATCAACTTGGAGTGCCTGATTCCAAACATTATTGATAGCACCATAGTTGCCACTATTTATAATTGATGCAGGTAACCCTGTATCATCTTTTAAAATATTATAATGGTATACCGTTTTACCTGAATTTATAGATGGAGTTCCAACATATTTAGTTACCATCGAATATAAAATAGGTGCTCCAAGATAGTTTAATGAATTATACTTTGATACCCCAAAATAATTCCTATGCAAAAAGGTGTTATCAAGATTACATAAACCCCCAGATCCTGCAGTCACCTTATAATATGCCTGATATTGCTCTTCATAATTTTTATAAAACTTATCTTCATCAAAAAGTCTAACCCCGGTTCCATTTTCATTTTCTCCATAGGAGTAATACTCTTCATTTAATAATGAACCTTCAATAGAAAAGTTTTTTATTGATTTGACCCTTATACCCCCGCCAATCTTAACAACATGTTGATTATTTAAATCAGACCAATACTTGTTTGGCTCAAAATCGAATGTGGTATATCCTCCAGTTGGATATGTAATTTTATTTAAAACTCCAGCCTTCATGTAATTAGCATCAGGCTCTCTATTTGCATTGCCAATTACTGTAGCAGAACTGCTACTATAATAAGTATCACTTATACCCAGTCCATTTGCAGCTGAATAAACAGTGGTAGTTGGCAACAAACTATTATTATTACTTCCATTATAATTTCCCCAATAATCCATGTTATAGGAATTAAAAGGCGGAAGAGTAGTTGCATCATAATCAAAACTATAATTACCCTGCTGTAAGGTTGCAAGATCTATATTAGAAAAGCCTGTAAGCTTTAGTCGATATTGTGCATGAAATGGCTGATTTGATGTTGGCGAATAGAAATAATCGTAATTGAGCTTAACCTTTTTTACTGGTTGGTTTATATTATTATAAACAACAATCTCATCCAGTGATTTACTATATTCAAGTATATCAATTCGAGAATTATTTCGATTAAATTGAACATAGCCGTTTTTAAAATAAATTCGCTTTACTACTTGCTCAGAATAATTTAAAGAACTAGTAGTTGTACTCATGAGCCCGCTACCCGCCGAAGAACCATAAAAATATGTTGGCGCGCTTCCTGCACAACCTGATTCTATAGCACCTATAGAAATATTGCTACTTTCCATAGCGTCATTAAAATACTTAGTTTCATATTCTATGGAAATAGTATCAACCAGATTAGCTGAAATGACTGAAGTTAAGTGCCAAGTATTTATTGTTGTTTGCTGGGAAGAAAAATCAGATGAAACTGTCGAATAATTTGAATATTTATAAATTGTTCCATTTTCATCAACTATCTGAAAAGCAAGATATCCGGCATTATTATTTTTAGTTATTTTAATAGGCTCATATGGAATAGTAACAAACTGTTTATCTGGATTAATGATAAACTTACCAGATTTACCGCCAATATTATAAGCAAATAAATCTGGCTCTAAATCATACCCTACACCTGAAACTATATTATACGTGGATGCAGTATAATAGTTATTAATAGAAAACAACTGCGAAAAAGTGGGTGGTGTATAATTAAAAAGTCCGTATTGACTATCATCTTTTGCTCCATATACTGTTCGAGTGATTTGGCCGCCTGCATTAACACTCCAGCCCAATCCAGTTTCAGGAGGCTTTTGATTAACTTGAACACCACCAGCATGATAAGACAATGTTATTGGCAAGCTAAGTGTTCCCGACTTTAATTCATACAATGGAAATGATATATCAGGCACTCCCGTAACATTACCAACAGGAATTGAACCATATTTACCGAGTTCTGCTGCATTTGGAGCAGCAGGTATATATGATTGAAGGTTGAGTTGTGTTTGACCAAAAATATTGAAACTCACAAACAACACTATTGAGAATAAAAGAGTTTTTTTACTATTCATATCGAAAATTTAATGAACTAAAAAGCCACAATGATTTATATAATTATTGTTTAATGATTCTTGAGATTTGCACTTGATTACCATAGGTGAACTTTAATAAATAAGTACCTGAAGAAAGGTTGCTCACTTTTATTGGTAAAGAATAATGGCCAATTTCTAACAACCCGGCGTAATTACGATATACAGAGACACCTTCTAAAGTCAGTATTTGTATTTCTACAATTTCAGCTTTAGGTATTTCAAATTGAGCTGTGATTAAACTATTAAAGGGATTTGGAAAAGTACGCAGGTGAAGTTTCTTTGCCATTATAGAGCTATCTGCCCTTGCAAGAACTATAAAAATTGGCTTAGATGGCTCGTTTCGCTGTGGTGAAAACATTTCCATATTGCCAGCAAGAAATATACTATCTCCAGTTTGCACCAAATTTAAATTGGCATTTTGGAAATTGTATTTTATTCCGTTTTCTGGACTATAATGATCTCTACGGCGATATTCCATTTTATCAAAGCGTATTGAATCATAAGATAAGTTTGCACTTAACTTAATAGAATCAGCTTGGTCTTCTATCCACAAGCCTGTTAGCTTTTTACTATTAAGGCTTAAAATCAACTGAAGAGATTTGCTGGAAGTAATGTATTTGCCACTCCAATCATATTGTATAATAAATCCTTTATAATTACCAGAAACAATTTCTGACGTAGGAATATAATGCCGTATCTTATTAAAAGTATTTGCAATTTTCTTGTCAGGAATAGCGGCATTATTAATTTGTTGCACCAACTTCATAGCAGAGTCGTTAATATTTTCGCCGATAGGTGTTTGCAATTCTTTAATCGCTTGCAAATAGCCAACAGCAGCTGATTTACTTAACCAGTATTTTGCACTATCTGCATTTTTTACAACCCCGTAACCATTGCGCCAACATAAACCATAGAAATACATGCTATTATCCCTTTCCAACTTAGCACCTCGGAGAAATAGTTGAGCGGCTTTTGTATAATCCTGACTACAACCCAATCCTTTAAAATAGAGATATGCTTGAGCATAAATACTCTGCTCATCACCTAATTCAGCTGCTTTTGAAAAATACTTGAACGCTTTCTCATAATCAATCGCCACCCCAATACCATCTTTAAATTTAACGCCTTGAGCGTAATAAGTGGAAATTGAATGATTTGCAACGGAATCAATGCCACTTTGAGCTGACACCGATAAACATGATCTTAAAATAAAAACAACTACTGCTAATTTTCTACGCATTTTTTGTTTTTTTTGTATAATAAATACGATTAACTATTTAATTATCAGAAACATAGTAGCTCCAAAATCAAAATTTATTAACTGCAAATCAATTGTTTACAATCGAATTAACAGGTAATAATTATAAATAGAAGTAGAGCAAATGATATTAATCAGGAACGAAAATATCAAATGACAATAAATGGATAATGCGTATAAATACGCAATTTTTAAAAGTCCAGGATTTATTTGTTATTGAACTAATTCAGATGTAAACTATACCTGTTAGGTATTTCAGCACAAAGCGAATAATTCATTTAAGAAAAAAATACTGCCGACATCTTTTTTATAATATTGAGTATTTATACGCATTAATACTAAACTACATTAGTTTAGGTTTACAGAATTATATAAATAATATGATAGAAGATAATAAAGGAATAGAAAATAGATTCAGAAAGCTTGAAGATTTTGAATTATTAGAGACTGCAATAGATAGTTATATTTTAGAAATAGAATCATTAGCTGAAACATTGCCTTTAGTAATTAGTCTAATCGCTATGAAACAAAGAGATGAAAATAATAAAATGAAAAAATTCATAAAGAGTAACACAACAGAGAACGATACTGGAGAAAAACAATTTAAAATTCCAATAAATCAATTTAATCAATTTAATAGGCTTGATACAGACTGTAATATAGCGACTGCTGCAATGAATATTTTACCAAGAACATTTGTAGTGGCTCTTGTAAGTCAATATGACGCTTATTTAGGAAATTTATACAGAGCTTTATTTAATATCAAACCACAATTAGCGTATTCCCTTGAGAAAGAATTTTCTTTTCAAGAAATATTAAAATACAAAGACATCGATAAATTAATATATGAAGTTATAGAGAAAGATATAGAAAACCTTTTAAGAGCAAGCCACTTTGAACAATTAAAAGTTCTTGAAAGAAAAATTTCAAAATCTATAGGAAAGGAATTTACATTAACAACTAATTTACCCATTTTGTCAACTTTTATTGAAGTTGCAGAAAGAAGAAATCTGTTTGTTCATTGTAACGGATTGGTATCACAACAATATATTGAAAATTGCAAAAAACATAAAGTCATAAACATAGAAAATGTAAATATTTCAGATGAACTTATTGTTGACCCGATATACTTTGAAAATGCATATAAAGCCTATTTAGAAATAGGTGTAAAGCTAAATCAGGTTCTTTGGAGAAAGTTTCTTCCTAGTAGGTTAATTGAAGCTGACAAAAACCTGAACAATATAGCATATGATTTACTTTACAATGGTTATTATGATATGGCACAGATTCTGTTAAATTTCGCAACAGAAGAAATATCAAAATATGGTAATCAAGAAATGAGAAAGATTTTTGTAATCAACAAAGCGTTAGCCTTTTATTTAAGCAATGACAAGATTACTGCTAATAATATAATAGATGCTGAAGACTTTTCAATAGGTAATGAATTTAAACTTGCTGTTTGTGTTTTAAAAGAGAATTTTGAAGAAGCAAAGAAAATTATGATAAAAATAGGCCCTAAGGATGAACTCATAGGACAAGAGGAATACCAGGAATGGCCATTGTTTAAAGTATTTAGAGAAACTGATATATTCAAAGAAACCTTTAGAATTTTATTCAAAGAAGATTTTATAATTCGGGAAGCACCTAAAAAAGCTTTTCATTCCTTTCTCGAAACAATTAGATCAAAGAAGAAAGATTAATAGGCTATTAAATTTAGTAATAAATAATAATTATGAAATTAAAAATATCTATAGTTGTAATTTTAATTAATTGCTCACTAATTTCTTGTGAAAAAAGAGTTGGAATCCCAACATCATTAATTGATAATCATCAAAAAGAGTTTTCTATTTGGCTTCATAGTCAAAAAAGCGTCCTTTCAAATGAAAAGTTAAATATTGATAAATATACAACCGCAACACTTGATTGGTC
>CAJBRT010000071.1 GCA_903958045.1 uncultured Bacteroidota bacterium
GGTGGGGGCTAGTGCGGCAGATACCATTGTTGTTATCAAAGATCCACGCCTAGATATATTATCACAAAAGCAAGCCTTTATAAACAAACGTACGTCGGTACTAACCAGTAATGGAAAAGTAAAAGGTTTTCGAATTCAAATTACAAGCACCAACAGTCGCGATCAAGCATTTAATGCAAAGGCTGCCGTGCAATCAAAATTTCCAGATCAAAAAGTCTATACCACTTATCAAGCTCCACTTTTTAAAGTGCGTGTAGGTGATTTTATAAAAAGAGAAGACGCTGAAAAGTATAGAAAATTAATGCTCTCTATTTTTCCAACAGGCATGTATGTGGTAGAGGATGTAATAGAAGTGAGTTTAGAAGATATCGATCAATAAATGACAAATTATTTATGAGTCAATTACAAGAAAAAATTAAAGCATTGGCAAAAGAATTTGCGCCTGCACAAATTGCAGTGCGTCATCATTTGCATGCAAACCCCGAATTAAGCTACCAAGAATTTAAAACGGCTGCCTATGTTAAAGCGCAGTTATTAGAAATGGGGATTGCTTCCGAAGAAAAAGCAACCACCGGGCTGGTAGCTATCATTGAAGGAAAAAATCCTGCTAGCAGGGTAATGGCACTTCGCGCAGACATGGACGCGCTTCCCATTCAAGAACAAAATGATGTGCCCTACAAATCAACGGTACCAGGCGTTATGCACGCTTGTGGCCATGACGTGCACACAACTATTTTACTGGGTGCTGCAAAAATTTTAATGGCAACCAGGGATAGTTGGGAAGGTACTGTAAAATTATTTTTTCAACCTGGTGAAGAAAAAAATCCGGGTGGTGCTAGTTATATGATTAGAGATGGTGCGCTTCAAAATCCTACACCCGAAGCTATCGTTGCACTGCATGTGCATCCAGGACTTGATACGGGAAAATTAAGTTTTAGAAAAGGTAGGGTAATGGCAAGTGCCGATGAAATTTATATGACCATTAAAGGGTCAGGTGGTCACGCGGCATCTCCGCATTTAGCACCTGATACGATTTTAATTGCATCGCAGGTTATTATTAGTTTACAACAAATCATTTCTCGCAACAGAAATCCTGTTTCACCATCTGTATTATCTATATGCTCGGTGCAAGGCGGCAACACTACCAATGTAATTCCTTCCGAAGTAAAACTGATGGGAACATTTAGAGCCATGGATGAAACCTGGCGCTATAAGGCACATGAATTAATTACCAAAACGGCAAAAGGGGTTGCAGAGTCGATGGGAGCAGAAATTGATGTTCTCATTGATGTGGGATATCCAACCGTAGACAACGATCCTGCTTTTACAGATATAGCATGGAAATTAGCAGATGAATATATGGGTGCTCAAAACGTTTTAGAAACTGAAATGCGCATGGGTGCCGAAGATTTTGGTTACTACACCCAGCAAATTCCGGGCTGCTTTTTTAGACTGGGTGTGCGCAATGAGGCTGCCGGGATTATTCATAATGTTCATACCCCTCATTTTAATATTGACGAAAATGCCATTGAAATAGGCATGGGGATGATGGCCTGGCTTGGCGCAACCGCTCATACATAAGGTTTTACGTATTTTAGGCAAACAAGTGTTAGCCTTTCAGAATTAATGGTAAATTTGTAATTCGAACAAAACAATACAGATGGCAAAAAACAATGACCTCCGCAGAGAACAAGCCCTTGAATACCACGCAAGTGGCAGACCGGGTAAGATAGAGGTAGTGCCTACAAAAGAGGCTAAAACCCAGCGAGATTTGTCGCTTGCCTACAGCCCAGGGGTTGCAGAGCCTTGTAAAGAAATTCACGAAAATATTGAAGAGGTATATAAATACACGGCCAAAGGAAATTTAGTGGCTGTTATTACCAACGGAACCGCAGTATTAGGTCTTGGTGATATTGGCCCAGAAGCGAGTAAGCCGGTGATGGAAGGTAAGGGCGTACTTTTTAAAATATTTGCAGACATTGACGTTTTTGATATTGAAATTAATGAGAAGGATCCGGAAAAGTTTGTTCAAATCGTAAAAGCATTGGAGCCCACATTTGGTGGCATCAATCTAGAAGATATTAAAGCGCCCGAATGTTTTTACATCGAGCAGCAGCTCAAAGAGCAAATGAAGATCCCGGTGATGCACGATGATCAGCACGGAACAGCAATCATTAGCGGCGCAGCACTTTTAAATGCGTTGGAACTTCAAAAAAAGAAAATTGATCGTGTACGTTTTGTGGTGAACGGCGCTGGCGCAGCTGCTATGGCTTGTGTTCAGTTGTATGTTGCACTGGGCGCGCGTTACGAAAACTTCATCATGTTTGATAAAGACGGCGTTTTACATGAAGGACGTACCGATTTAGATGATACGCGTAAAAAATTTGCTGTAAAAAAATCAGACAGTACGCTTGCAAAAGCAATGCGTGATGCCGATGTTTTTTTAGGACTTAGTATTGGTGGTGTTGTAACACAAGAAATGGTAAAATCAATGGCCAAAAATCCAATTGTTTTTGCCATGGCCAATCCGGATCCTGAAATCACTTACGAAGATGCAACAGCCGTTCGTAAAGATATAATCATGGCAACGGGTCGTACCGATTATCCAAACCAAGTAAACAATGTATTAGGCTTCCCTTATATTTTTAGAGGTGCACTAGATGTACGCGCTACAAAAATTAATGAAGCCATGAAATTGGCAGCTGTAAAAGCGTTAGCTGAACTTGCTAAAACAGCAGTGCCTGATATTGTGAACCTAGCGTATAACCAAAGCAGTATGAGTTTTGGTCCCGAGTATATTATTCCAAAACCGCTCGATCCAAGACTTCTTTCTACGGTAGCACCTGCTGTTGCAAAAGCAGCGGTAGAGTCGGGAGTGGCTCAAAAGCCCATTCAAAACTGGGATGCTTACACGCTACAATTAAACAAGCGATTAGGACTCGATAATCAACTCATACGTATTATTGGTAACAAAGCAAGGCGTGATCCTAAGCGTTTAGTATTTGCAGAAGCGGACAATCAAAAAGTATTAAAAGCAGCAAGCATCATTTATGATGATGGTATTGCTTATCCAATATTGCTAGGAGATCCAATCAAAATAAAAGCAATTGCCGAAGAACATAATATTGACCTCACCGATATTCCTATTATAGATTCACGCAGTGATGAAACTGAGGCGAAAAGAGAATTTTATGGTGAGTTGTTCTTTAAAAAGCGTCAGCGTAAAGGATTTAACCATTACGAGAGCATTAAAATAATGAAAGACCGTAACCATTTTGGTTGTATGATGGTTGAAACCGGTGATGCGGATGCGATGCTTTCGGGCCTTACTAAAAATTATGCCGAAGCCATTAGACCAGCGCTTCAAATTATTGGTACCGAAGAAGGTGTTAAAAAAATTGCCGGCATGTATTTA
>CAJBRT010000072.1 GCA_903958045.1 uncultured Bacteroidota bacterium
ATGATTTTATCATTATCGATTGCTCTCCTTCACTCGGATTAATTACGGTTAATTCACTCGTTGCAGCAGATAGTGTGATCGTTCCTGTGCAGTGCGAATTTTTTGCATTAGAAGGTTTAGGTAAATTACTCAATACTATTAAAATTGTACAGAGCAGGTTAAATCCAGCACTACAAATAGAAGGTATTTTAATGACCATGTATGATGGCCGCCTTCGTTTAAGCAATCAAGTCGTAAGCGAAGTGCGCAGACATTTTGATGAAATGGTTTTTGATACCATCATTCACCGTAACACTAGGCTCAGCGAATCACCAAGTGTAGGGAAGCCCGTTATTTTATACGACGCCGACAGCAAGGGTACCATCAATTATTTAAACCTTGCCAAAGAAATTCTTCAAAATAACGGCATGACAAAAATTTCTAACGAAGAAAGAATTATCGAATAACATGAGTAGCCCTAAAAATAACAAAGACATGATTGGCAAAGGACTTAGGTCTTTGCTATCCAATATAGACGCAGAATATAAAACGCCTAAGGGTCAAGTGCAACCTGCCTATGCAGAGCAAGCGGTAGCCACTAGCAAAATTGCACTCGCCGATATTCAAATCAATCCAAAGCAACCACGCCGCGACTTTGATGAACAGGCGTTACATGAACTTGCCGAGTCTATAAAAATTCATGACGTTATTCAACCACTAACGGTTTCTAAATTAGCAACTGGCAAATACCAATTGATTGCGGGTGAGCGCAGATTTAGAGCGTCTAAAATGGCAGGCCTTAAAGAAGTGCCGGTTTATATAAGACAAGCCAACGACCAACAATTATTAGAGTGGGCTTTACTTGAAAACTTACAAAGAGAAAATTTAAACGCCATCGAAATTGGCATCAGCTATAAGCGCATGATGGATGAGCTTTCTTATACCCAAGAGCAGGTAGCAGAGCGCATGGGCAAAGAAAGAAGTACCGTATCCAACTATATCAGACTTTTAAAATTACCACCCGATTTACAACTCGCGATTAGAAGTAGTAAAATTTCGATGGGTCATGCAAGAGCGCTCGTCAATATTGACACCATCGACAGACAGCTTTTTGTTTTCAAAGAAATTATTCAAAAAAGTTTAAGCGTTAGACAAACCGAAGAACTGGTGCGCAAAATGTACCTCGCGCAAAAACCAGCAGGCGCCAAAGACAATAAATCTAGCCTTCCAACTGCCTATAAAAAAATTGAAGACAATTTATCTTCGCATTTTTCTACAAAAGTTAAAATGACGCATTCTAAAAAAGGAACTGGCAGTATTACCATCGAGTATTTTTCGTTAGACGAATTAAACAAAATACTAGATGCCATGAACGTAACGGTGAACTAAAATGACAGGTGCAAAAAAGTTGATCTTTTTTTTCATTGGCTGCATACTTTTTTGTGGTGCGGAGTTGAGTGCGCAAAAAAAAGACACCAGTGCTTTAAAAAATAAGCGCAGCACCATAAAAAAAGACTCCGCTCTTGTTAAAAGTGATACGGTTGTTAAAAGTGATACGGTTGTCAAATTAAAATTTCGTCCGCAAGTGGCTACCCGCAGAGCCGCTATTTTACCAGGCTGGGGGCAAGCTACCAATAAAGAATATTGGAAAATCCCGCTTGTTTATGGCGTTTTAGCAATACCCGGTGCTTTGTATTTTTACAATGACGGCTGGTACAATAAAACAAAATACGCCTACGAAGCAAAATTTAAAGC
>CAJBRT010000073.1 GCA_903958045.1 uncultured Bacteroidota bacterium
CCATGGTAGTAAATTTAAGTGCAGCACATAGTTTAGTAAGCAATTGGGTTTCAGAATTAAGAGACCGGAACGTACAAAACGACCGCATGCGTTTTAGAAGAAATCTAGAACGTATTGGTGAAATTGCTGCTTACGAAATCAGCAAAGAGCTACCTTCTGTTGTTGTTAAAACAGAAACCCCATTAGGTATACACGAAAGCAAAGTACTTGCACAGCAACCCGTACTTGCCACCATTTTAAGAGCGGGCCTTCCTATGCACAATGGACTGCTTAATTATTTTGACAAAGCAGATAACTCTTTTATTTCGGCATACCGCAAACACCACCCAGATGGTAGTTTTGAAATTTGTTTAGAATACATGAGTTGTCCTTCACTTGATAACCGCATTATTATTATTGCAGACCCTATGCTTGCAACAGGCGCTTCTATTATTAAAACTATTGAGCATATGAAAAGCGAAGGCACGCCTGCTGCATTTCATGTGGTGGTAGCCATTGCAAGTACCGTGGGTATTGCAGCGATCGAAAAAGCTTGTGGTACAAATGTTAAAATTTGGTGTGGCGATATTGACAATGAGCTTACTGCAAAGGGATATATTGTTCCGGGACTTGGTGACGCTGGCGATTTAGCATTTGGCACCAAAAGTCAGGCTTAATAACTAATTGTTTACGCTAACTTGCAGGTATAGTGCGGTACGTAAGTTTCATATTAATAGTTTGTTGTTTTATTTTTTCGCTACAAAAAAGTAGTGCCCAGGATCCGCATTTTTCACAATTTTTTGCTTCCCCGCTTACCATCAATCCAGCACTCACCGGAAAATTTGATGGCAAGTATAGAATTGCATCCAACCATCGTAACCAGTGGCCTACTATCAATAACGCATTTCTTACAACCACTGCTTCTTTTGATGCCAAGCTGCTCCAAAAAAGTTTGAATGAAAATGATAGTTGGGGGATTGGTTTTACTGGTTATTCCGACAACCATGCAAATGGAGCATTAAAATTTAATTACGCCAGCTTTTCTACCGCCTACCATAAAGGCGTTGACGAAGACAACAATACACAAATTGGTTTTGGCTTTCAAATAACGCAGGCCAATATGCTTTTAAATACCAATCAAATTAAATTTGAAGACCAGTTAACCAGCGCCGGTTTTACAGGCATCAGTTCCGAATTATTTACGGCACCCTCTCTTACTTCTAATTATACAACAATTAATGCGGGCCTCTTACTCAACGGAACCATTGGTGAACAAAACAATTATTATGTAGGACTTAGTATGTACCACCTGAACAGACCTAGGCAATCATTTTTAGGCGCCAATTATAGTGTGAGCCCTCGTTTTACAGTGCATGGAGGTGGCTATTTTTATATGGGTACAAGCACAACGCTTCATGTAAGCGCCGTTCATCAAACACAGGGAGGTGCTCAAGAAACCATGTTTGGAGGTGCGCTACAAGTAAGCAGTGATCCAGAAAATGATAGAGCAGCTAGTATTTACATTGGCAGCTGGATGCGTTTAAAAGACGCCATTATTCCGTATGTAGGCATAGAATTCAATGATTTTAGGATTGGCGCTACCTATGACATCAACAACAGCCGATTACAAACAGCGTCTCAACAAATGGGGGGCATTGAATTTTCGCTTATTTATACCAGAAGACCTCGTACAGATAAACCTATTATTTGTCCCAAGTTTTAATTGGCATTGGCTAACTTTACCACAAACAATTTCTATTGCTGAAAGATCTGATCATAGCATTTGCATCCTACATTAAAGCCCATCAGTTTATTGTAAAACATAAACTCTGGAAATGGATACTGATACCGGGCATTATATACACGGTCCTATTTTTTGTGGTGATCAACTTGTTTAGCAGTACCGCTAGTGATTTTATTGTTTGGATGACTTTAAAATCGGGTCTTAAAGTTTGGATGGATAGCCTCACCAATAGTTTTGCTGGATTTTTATTTGTAGTAGGCAGTACGCTGGTTTGGTTTATGATTTTACTTTTTTACTTTTCGCTATTCAAATATTTATTTTTAATTGTTGGCGCTCCACTATTCGCCTATTTATCTGAAAAAACAGCTGCCATCATAGAAGGAAAAGAATTTCCATTTGTGTTCAAAGACTTTGTGCAGCAAGCGTTAAGAGGCATGTATATTGCTGTGAGAAATGGCTTATGGCAAACCGTATATTTAATTACCATTTTAATTGTTTGTCTCATACCATTTGTAGGATGGTTTACCCCATTTATGGC
>CAJBRT010000074.1 GCA_903958045.1 uncultured Bacteroidota bacterium
CAGCAACGAGTAAGCACCCTACAATAATATTTGAATATTTTTGAAACATATTTTGAAAGCGCAATTAGCGCTTAATAATTTTTTGCTGAGTGAAATGCAAACAACCAACAATCAATACAATGAAATAAATAATATCATCCATACGTATCACACCCCTACTAATACTTTTGTAATGAAATTTAATACCCAACACTTCGATAAAGTACCCAACCTTGCCCTCAAAAAATGAAAGCTTACTCACTGCTTCAAAGCCTGCAAATAATAAGTAACAAACAAAAGCTGCGCCAATAAATGCAACCACCATATTGTTTGTAAAGCTACTCACGCAAATACCCACCGCAACAAATACAGCAGCTAATAAAAAAAGTCCCAAATAAGACCCGGCAGTAGCACCCATATCTATGCCACCTACTGCAGATAATGATTCCACGGCCACGCCATATAACAGTGTTGGCAGGAGTAAACAAAGTACAACAAGAAGTGCGCCAACATACTTGCCCCACACTAAAACAACTGGACGAATAGGGAGTGTTTTCAGTAGTTCAAAAGTACCCGACCTGTATTCATCAGAAAAACTACGCATGGTAATGGTAGGAATCATAAATATGAGCAACCAGGGAGCGATATTAAAAAAACCTGCAAGGGTTGCATAACCCATTTCTAAAATACTAGTATCTGGGAAAACAAATAAAAGTAGTCCAGTAAGCAGTAAAAAAATGCAGAGCGCAATGTAGCCAGTTAGGCTAGTAAAAAACTGCTTCCACTCTTTAAGGCTAATATTTAGCATAGCCCAAAACTACTTGTTATTAGGCAATCTTAAAAAGTAAAAAGTTAAATTATACAGAAAAGCTTTCCCCACAGCCACAACTGCGGCTTGCATTGGGGTTATTGAAATAAAAACCTTTGCCATTCAGGCCATCCGAGAAATCAAGCTCGGTATTAACGAGGTATAAAAAGCTTTTAAGATCAGTGACTACTTTAACCCCATTGTCTTCAAAAACCTGATCCATGGGTTTAATTTCGTTGTCAAAATCTAGCTTATAACTAAGACCAGAGCATCCACCCCCAACAACACCTACCCGCAAAAAATAACTGCTATCCCCGGTAACGCCAGCGTCCTCCATCAGTTGTAAAACTTTGGACTTCGCCTTTTCGCTAACATAGATTGTATTGTCGGAAGCTACCATTGGGAAATGAATGCTCGGTTAAATAATATTAGTGAACGCCTTTTTCTTCAAACTGTAATGCTTCTAAACCGTTTTTAGTGCGGTAGTCGTTGATCGCCGCTTTGATAGCGTCTTCTGCTAGTACAGAACAGTGAATTTTTACCGGCGGTAAATTTAATTCTTCTACTAAATCCATGTTGTCAATAGCAACAGCTTGATCCACTGTTTTACCTTTTAACCACTCGGTTGCAAGTGATGAAGAAGCAATAGCAGAGCCACATCCAAAGGTTTTGAATTTAGCATCCGTGATCACACCAGAAGCGTCGTCTACTTCAATTTGAAGTCTCATAACGTCGCCACATTCTGGAGCACCTACTAAACCGGTACCAACATTCTTTTTTGCTTTATCAAGAGTTCCTACATTTTTAGGATTGCTATAATGATCGATAACTTTTTCTGAGTATGCCATATTTTTATTTTGAAAGGGTAAAAATAATAATTTTTAATATTAATGGTGCGCCCATTCGATAGAATCTAAATCGATACCTTCTTTGAACATTTCCCATAGTGGGCTCATTTCACGAAGTTTTAAAACCGTATCGGTAACCGCTTTAATAGTGTATTCAATTTGCTCATCGGTGGTAAATCTTCCAAGTCCAAAACGAAGGGAACTATGTGCTAAATCATCTCCTAAACCTAAGGCTTTTAATACATAGCTAGGCTCTAGGGATGCAGAAGTACAAGCAGAACCCGAAGAAAGTGCGATGGTTTTATTAAAGCCCATCATTAAGCCTTCTCCTTCTACATATTTGAAAGAAATATTGGCCACGTGTGGTAAACGGTGCTCAGTGCTACCATTTACATAAGACTCGTCTATTTGTGTTAAAGCCTCTTCCAGCTTATCTCTTAGCTTACTTAAACGCTCTGCATCGGCAGCCATTTCTAGTCTAGCAAGTTCACATGCTTTACCAAATCCAACAATACCCGGAACGTTTAAAGTACCACTACGCATACCTCTTTCATGTCCGCCACCGTCCATTTGGGCAGTTACTTTAACACGTGGGTTTTTACGACGCACATACAATGCGCCAATACCCTTAGGGCCATACATTTTATGCGCTGTAAATGCCATAATATCAATACCATCTGCGTTTACGTCTACTGGAATTTTACCAACAGCCTGTACCGCATCAGAGAAAAATAATACACCATGCTTTTTTGCAATCGCGCTAATTTCTTTAACCGGTTGTACCACACCAATTTCGTTGTTGGCGTACATGATCGCAATTAAAATGGTTGTTGGCTTAATAGCAGCTTCAAGTGCTGTTAAATCAATTAAACCATTGGCAGCCACTGGAAGGTAAGTTACCTCACCACCTAAGTGCTCAATATGTTTACAGGTATCTAACACCGCTTTGTGCTCGGTAGTGCAAGTGATGATATGGTTGCCTTTGCTAGCATACATTTCATACACACCCTTGATACCAAGGTTATCACCTTCTGTAGCGCCCGACGTAAAGATGATTTCTTTAGGGTCGGCTCCAATTAATTTAGCTACTTGCTCACGTGCATAATCAACAGCCTCTTCTGCTTCCCATCCAAAAGGGTGGTTACGGCTTGCTGCATTACCAAAATGTTCGGTAAAATAAGGAATCATAGCCTCTAAAACCCTCGGATCCATTGGGGTAGTGGCATTATTATCTAAGTAAATAGGTAATTTCAACATAATATTCTAAAATTTGCTTGACTTCTAAACACGAAAGTACTGCAATAGGTTTATAATTGCGGGCTAAAAGGGGCGCAAAACCTCATTTTTTCTCAATTCGTAAAGCAAAAACGGGTCCGTCATGAAAAAAATCGAACATATAGGCATCGCGGTCAAAAATTTTGAAGTTTCGGTGCCTTTATATGAGAAAATGTTAAACACAATCTGCTACAAACAGGAACTTGTGGCTTCGGAAAAGGTAAATACCGCCTTTTTTAAAGTAGGGGATAGTAAAATTGAACTTTTGTGCTCTACAGACCCTGAGGGTGTTATTGCCAGGTATATCGACAAGAAAGGGGAAGGCATCCATCATATCGCTTATGAAGTAGAAGATATTTATGCCGAAATGGCCCGTATGCAAAATGAGGGATTTACCCTACTCCATGATGCTCCCAAAAGAGGTGCCGACAATAAATGGGTTTGCTTTTTGCATCCAAAAGATACCGGAGGCGTTCTGGTAGAACTCTGTCAAGAAATGATTGAAGCGAAATAATTGTTTGATCAAATTAGCTAAAGAAAAAGTTGCGCGCTTACAGCCCTAATTTTTCTACGGCAACTTGCGCGGCTACTTGACTTGCATCTTTTTTATTGTAGCCCTTACCAAGTGCAATGACTTCGCCGTCGATGGTAACATGAATGGTAAATAACCTGCGTGTGCCTTCCATTTTTTCCTCTACGAGTTCAAAGTCTAAAACCTTTCCATTTTTACTAGCCCAGCCAATTAATTTATTTTTCAAATTAATATCAATCTGTTCTAGATCCTCTACAAACATATGCGGTATCACAATTTGTTTGAGTACCCAAGCATGTGTTTTAGTATAGCCTTGATCGAGGTAAACCGCACCCACCAGGGCTTCTAGCGTATTACCAAAAATTTGACTTCCTTTTAAAGCGTTGTCAAATTTATTATACATCGTTAATTTTCGAAGTCCCATTTTTAGTGCAACATCATTAAGTTGTTGCCTATTCACCATCTTACTGCGCATCTCTGTTAAAAAACCTTCGCCTTTGTAGGGATACCTTTTAAATAAATAATCCGCTACAATGGCACTCAACACGGCATCGCCTAAATATTCTAAACGCTCATTGTTTGCCTCTGCTGTTTCTTTCACAGAACGGTGACTTAGTGCAGTAGAATATAGGAGTAGCTTACCTGGTTTAAAACCAAGCACGTTTCTTAATTGCTGATCAAAACTATTTGATGATGAGGAGGAGAAAAGTTGCTTAAAAAATTGCACAACTTATGCTATAAATTTTTTGACAATCACACAAGCATTGTGTCCGCCAAATCCAAACGTATTACTCAATGCAGCATTCACCACTCTTTTTTGAGGTGCATTGAAGGTAAAATTAAGTCTTGGATCTAGGGTTGGATCGTCTGTAAAATGGTTGATGGTAGGCGGTACAATATCATGAATTACCGACTGAATACAAGCAATGGTTTCAATAACACCCGCAGCACCTAGGCAGTGGCCAGTCATGGATTTGGTAGCAGAAATATTAAGGTTGTATGCGTGCTCCCCAAATACACCGGTAATGGCTTTTGTTTCGGCGCCATCACCAAGCGGTGTAGAAGTACCGTGCGTATTGATATAATCAATTTCGTTGGGCTGCATACCAGCATCGTTAAGTGCAGCGCGCATTACGTTTAATGCACCAAGTCCTTCTGGATGCGGAGCTGTTAAATGATACGCATCTGCGGTAGCACCACCACCTGCAATTTCACAATATATTTTGGCACCACGTTTTACAGCGTGGTCATAATCTTCTAAAATAAGGGCACCTGCTGCTTCTCCCATTACAAATCCATCTCTGTCTTTGTCGTAAGGACGGCTAGCAGTTGCTGGGTCGTCGTTGCGCTCACTCATGGCTTTCATGGCGTTAAATCCACCAATACCTGCTTCACCAATTACGGCTTCGGCACCACCGGCAACAACGATATCTGCTTTTCCTAGTCTGATGGTATCTACCGCGCAAACAATACCATTGGTACTAGATGCACAAGCACTTACCACTGCATAGTTAGGACCTCTAAATCCATGACGCATGGAAATTTGTCCGGCAGCAATATCTAAAATCATTTTTGGTATGAAGAAAGGATTGAAACGAGGTGTTCCATCCCCTGCAGCGAAGTTTAATACTTCTTCCTGAAAAGTTACAAGACCACCAATGCCACTTGCAAAAATGACACCAACACGGTCCGGATCTACGTTATCTTTTGAAATACCCGCATCAGCAACAGCTTGGTCGCTGGCAACAAGGGCAATTTGTGCAAAACGGTCTAATTTTCTGGCTTCTTTACGATCCATAAATTCAGTTGGATCGAAGCCCTTAATCTCACACGCAAAACGTGTTTTAAATTTTGAAGCGTCAAAAAGAGTGATAGGTGCTGCTCCTGAAACGCCCGCTAACAAATTGTTCCAATAATCATGTAGATTATTTCCAATAGGTGTTAGCGTACCAATTCCTGTAACAACGACTCTTTTAAGTGCCATAACTTAAACCTGATTAAGTGATAATCCGCCTTTCAAAGCAAAAAACTTTGGAAAGGCGGATTAAAAAAATTATTCCTAAATAGAATGCTTATTTAGCGTGCTCTTCCAAGTAGGCAACAGCTTGGCCAACTGTAGTAATGGTTTCAGCCTGCTCGTCTGGAATAGAAATGTTGAATTCTTTTTCGAATTCCATAATTAACTCAACGGTATCGAGTGAATCTGCACCGAGGTCATTGGTAAAAGAAGCTTCATTTGTAACTTCTGCTTCGTCTACGCCTAATTTGTCAACGATGATTTTCTTAACTCTTGTTGCGATGTCTGACATTGTAAAAAGTTTTGTTTACGGCGCAAAAATATACTTTTTGTCAAATAAGCAATCTTTTCGGGCATTTTTGTTTCCACAGACCCACGGCTCAATTATGCACAAAAGTAGATCTAGCGTCTAAAATCATGAAAATCATGCCTATATTGTAGTTAAAGCGTCGAATATGTCATTAAAAATAATTGAATTTGGATCACCTTCTTACCAAAAAATGGTTGATTTAAGGTTCCAAATACTGCGTAATCCACTTGGTCTCACCTTTGACGAGGCCGATTTGGAGAAAGAAAAGGATGACATTTTAATTGGTTTTTTTGAAGATGATGACTTGGAAGGCTGCTGTATTTTAACGCCAGACAATAA
>CAJBRT010000075.1 GCA_903958045.1 uncultured Bacteroidota bacterium
CTCATCATAGAAGGAAAAGAATTTCCATTTGTGTTTAAAGACTTTGTGCAGCAAGCGTTAAGAGGCATGTATATTGCTATAAGAAACGGTTTGTGGCAAACCGTATATTTAATTACCATTTTAATAGTTTGTCTCATCCCATTTGTAGGATGGTTTACCCCATTTATGGCACTTTTAATCGAGTGTTATTATTTAGGATTTTCGATGCTTGATTATAGTATGGAGAGAAAAAATAAAACAGCACAAGAAAGTATCTTTTTTATAGGGAGTAATAAAGGACTAGCCATTGGCAATGGTATTATATTTTACATGCTACACATGATCCCAATTATTGGATGGGTTTTTGCCCCTTGCTACGCAGTAATCGCAGCAACCCTTAGCCTAGATCCTAAAAAACAAATTGACTAATGGCCGCAGGAAAAGTTTTTTTAATACCTACCGTTTTACATGAAGAAGCAGACAATACGGTTCCACCTTATGTAATTGAGCAAGCTACATTATGTGATGCTTTTTTTGTTGAAAATGAAAAAACGGCACGCAGGTATTTAAAAAGATTTTGGCGTGACATGATTATCGATAACTATACTTGGCGCGCGATACATAAGGCCGAGCATGAAGTAGTTTCAGAATTTTTACAATTACTTTCTCAAGGAAAAAATATTGGCATTATAAGTGAAGCAGGATGCCCCGGTGTAGCGGATCCTGGCCAAATATTAGTAGCCGCTGCTCAAGAAAAAGGATTTGAAATTTGCCCATTAGTAGGGCCAAGTTCTATCCTACTAGCACTCATGGCGAGTGGCATGAATGGACAAAGTTTTAGTTTTCATGGCTACCTCCCTATCGATAGTTTGGAAAAGAAAAAAACCATTGCACAATTAGAACAAGAGTCAGCTAAAAAAAGATCGGCACAAATATTTATTGAAACCCCGTATAGGAACAATCAACTCATTAAAGATTTGTTACAATACTGTCATCCGCAAACAAAAATTTGTATTGCCGTAGACATTACCGCACCAACGCAGTGGATCAAAACCAAAACGGTTGCCCAGTGGAAAAAAGAAACGGTAGACATTCATAAACGCCTCGCTATTTTTTTATTACAAGCCTAAGGCATTCAACTACCTGTCATTAAAAACCATAGGTATCTACTAAGTAAATAAGGCCAGCAATATTTACAGCCCCTAACAAGAGTTCGCGCTTGTTTACGTTTTCAAAAACATCAGAACGTGCATGGTGCACATCAAAATAACGCTGCGAATCCGGTAAAAATCCACAAAGGGGTGTATTAAAAGTTCTATGTAAGGGTCCAATATCTGCACCACCACCAACATCATCCATACTAGAAGTGCCATACGGTTTTAATAGCGGCAACCAGCGTTTTGCAGCAGCAATTTTTTCGGGAGCTGCTGTAAAACTAAATCCTCTTGGGGTAAAACCACCTTCGTCACTTTCTAAGGCAAAAATGTGTTTTTCGTTTTTTTCTTTTGCAGCAGCCGCATAGGCACTGCCTCCTCTTAAACCATTTTCTTCATTGGCAAATAATACAAAACGAATGGTGTGCTTGGGCTGATAGCCTACTGCACGTAAAGCGCGCATCACTTCCATGGTATGCACTACACCTGCTCCATCATCATGTGCACCTTCATTCACATCCCAACTATCTAAATGTCCGCCAATGGTAATTATTTCATCTGGAAATTGAGATCCTTTTATTTCAGCAATAATATTATGTCCAGTTGTGTCTGGTAAAAATTTTCCGTGCGTAGCCATACTAATTTTTACGGCACTCGATTTTTTTGCAAGCGACCATAAATAATCGGCGTCTCGAGGACCTACGGCTTGTGCTGGAATTTTTGGAAATGAATCGTTGTAAGCCATGCCACCCGTGTGCGGATCATTAGCCGTAGAACTCGTAAGTGAACGAATAATACAACCTACTGCGCCATATTTTGCAGCCTGGCTAGCGCCGTTTCTTCTATACTGCCCAGCCTTACCATAGGCTTCAAATGTTTTTACAATGGTAGCGTCAAAACTATTATTGAAATAAACAATTTTACCTTTGACTTCGTCTTTGCGTTTTTCTAACTCTTCAAAATTTTGCACAGCAAGTAATGTAGCTTCCACTTTTTTTCCATCTCCTAGTGAATTTCCAAGTGCTAACACATCTAATGCGCGCACTTGTTTTTTTCCATCAATGCTAGTGATGTTAGCATAATCACCACTGCCACGAACCCATCTTGGCACCTGACATGCTTGTTTGCTTACGCTAGGCGCACCAAGTTGCTCAAATGTATGTACGCCCCAGGCTTCTGCCTTATACATGGCTGGCGAACCCGCAATTCTACCCCCTACTTTTTTGGTTAACTCATACAGTAAATCGTATGCCTTACCATTTGTAAGAATCTCATCAGATAATTTTTTAATAAATACGGCGTCTGCGTTAGACGGCTCTGTGGATTGGCTCAAACCAAAAAAAGGCACAAATAAAAGGAGGTAAAGGATCTTTTTCATAGGGCTCAAGTTAACAATTTCTAGGAATTTGACCCTCAACTAGTCATTAAATAAACAGAATGCCAAAATAATTGTTACTTGCATAGGAAATGGTCAAGTTTAGAGCCCATTAAACATATTATGCGAATAGGGATTGTTTGTTACCCCACTTTTGGTGGAAGCGGTGTTTTGGCCACCGAACTTGGTAAAGCCTTGGCCGACAAGGGACATCAAGTTCATTTTATTACCTACCAACAACCCGTAAGACTCAATGAGTTTAACGCCAATATTTTTTACCATGAAGTAAGGGTTCCTACGTATCCGCTATTCGATTACCCACCTTATGAAGTAGCACTTGCTTCTGCGATGGTAGATGTTATTATTAATCACGACCTAGATTTATTGCACGTACACTATGCCATACCGCACGCCTCCGCTGCTTACATGGCCAAGCAAATTGTAAAGCAAAAAATTAATAGAGATATTCCAGTTATTACCACCCTACATGGTACCGATATTACCCTAGTAGGGAGAGACAAAACCTACGAGCCAGTTGTTACTTTTTCAATCAATGAAAGTGACGCCATTACAGCGGTGTCCAATAATTTAAGAGACATTACCTATCAAACATTTAAAATCACTAAAGAAATTGAAGTGATTTATAATTTTGTAGACGTAGCGCGTTTTGATAAAAAACCAAGCGAAGCTTTTAAAAAAGTAATTGCACCCAACAACGAAAAAATAATTACGCACGCATCCAATTTTAGAAAAGTAAAAAGAGTAGATGACGTGGTGCACATATTTGCAAACATTATTAAAGAAGTGCCCGCCAAATTATTAATGGTGGGTGATGGCCCTGAACGCCATGCTACAGAAGCATTAGCGCGTACCCTGGGTATCGAAGAGCATGTTCGTTTTTTAGGCAAGCAAGAACAAATTGAAGATATTTTAGCAGTAACAGATGTTTTTTTACTCCCTTCCGAATATGAAAGTTTTGGTTTAGCAGCATTAGAAGCGATGGCTGCGCGCGCAGTTGTTATTAGTTCCGATGCTGGTGGTTTACATGAAATTAATATTCAGGGAGAAACCGGTTATATGGCACCTGTTGGAGACGTTGCAGCCATGAGTGGTTATGCTATATCCCTTTTATCCGATGAAAACAAACTCATGCAAATGAAACAAGCCGCTTATGAGCAGGCTTGTTTATTTGACATCAGTAAAATTATTCCGGTGTACGAAAAACTGTACAGCCGTTTTTGCAGAATGTAATAGAAATGTAAGCCTTACATTTCTTTAGCTGTAAACTCCATTAATGTTTTGATATAATCTGGCGACAAATTAAATTCGAGGCCAGCCGCTTTATAGAGTTCAGGTAATGTTTTTGTACCTCCTAACGATAACGCGTTGATATAATTTTGAAGTGCTTGTTTGGGATTTTGCTGGTACTGCATCCAAAGCCCAATAGCGCCTAGTTGCGCAATACCATATTCGATATAATAAAATGGCACTTCAAAGAGGTGTAACTGGCGCTGCCAGCCAATTTCACGGTAGGCATCTAGTCCTGTATAATCAATACTATTGGTAGAAAATTCTTTTAAAATAGCCGTCCAAGTAGCTGTTCTTTCTGCTACGGCATGCGCAGGATTTTCATATACCCAGTGTTGGAACTTATCAATAATAGCAATCCAAGGGAAAATGGTAATGGTTCTTTCCAATTGATGTTCACGGGCACGTTTTAAATCGTCGTCATTGTCAAAAAATGCCTGCCAGTGATTCATAGAAAATAATTCCATGGCCATGCTCGCCACTTCCGCAATTTCCATTGGGTATTCTTTAAAAGCACTAAGCTCTAAATGATGCGCTAAAAAAGAATGCACGGCGTGACCACCTTCGTGCACCATGGTTGTAACATCGCTCATTTGTGAAGCGGCATTCATAAAAATAAAAGGTGCTCCTGATTCTGCTAATGGACAGTTGTATCCACCCGGCGCTTTTCCTTTGCGGCTTTCTAAATCAAAATGTTTGAGCTCATTCATTTTACGAAGACATGCAGCAAAAAACGGATCTAACTGCTCAAAACATTTTACTGTTTTTTCATACAAATCTTGCCCACTCGTAAATGGTTTAAGCGGTAAAACCCCTGCTGGCTCTGCTTCTGTATCCCATGGCTTTAAAACATCGAGCCCTAATTTTTGTTTTTTACGTGCATATATTTTTTCGATAAGGGGCAGCACATGAAGTTTAACGGCTTCATGAAATTGAAAACAATCTTCTTTGGTATAATCAAACCTACCAAGTTCTACAAACTTGTAATCGCGGTAATTTGCAAAGCCTGCATTGACAGCTACCTGATGTCTTTTTTGAATCAGTGACGAATACAAATCGTGCATCGCATCTTTATCGACAAGCCTTCTATCCTGAATTTTTTTATACACCGATTCTCTTACTGCGCGGTCTTCGTGTTCTAAAAATTTAGCCGCTTGTTGTAGTGTATATTCTTTACCCTCTACCTCCACGGTCATTTTTCCTGCAATCGTTCCATACTGTTGCTGCATCACACTTAACTCGGCTTGAATTGGAATATTGGCTTCTCTAAACAATTCAATATTTTTTTTGACAGACCTGATATAGGTATAGTAACTGTCTTTATCTAAGGATGCGGTATGCGGGCAATCAATAAATTTTTTATTGAGTTGATCTGCATAGGGCTGCATTTTTGGCTGAATTTCTAGACAAAAATAATTGAAGGCTTCTTCGAGTGCGGGGTTCGTGGTATCGCAGGTCATTTTAATTTGTCTCCAACAAGCGTCCTCACTAATAACGGCCTCCACTTCACTCATGTCTTTAAGCCACTGCTCTAAATCTTGTAAAGATCCAAGGGGTCTATCCACGAGTTCTTTAAAAAATGGCTCGAGGCTTTCCCAATTAGTCAGCTCAAAGCCAACAGGCATATAGGTACGTGGTATTTTTTGAATATCGGCGCTTAAAGTCATAATCAATGGGTTTGAGGCACAAAAGTAGCTGCTAAATTGTTTCTAAAATGGTAAAAGTTTGCAAACCTGCCCCTCTTTATGCTATTTTTGTCGACCCGTAAAAAACAGGACCCTTTGGCTAATATTATTCATGTACTGCCCGATAACATCGCAAACCAGATAGCCGCTGGTGAGGTCATTCAGCGCCCTGCCAGTGCCGTTAAAGAATTATTGGAAAATGCAGTAGACGCGGGGGCCAGTTCTATACAACTCATTGTATCGGACGCTGGTAAAGCACTCATACAAGTAATAGATAATGGTAAAGGCATGAGCCCCTCCGATGCGGCCCTTGCATTTCAGCGCCATGCCACCAGTAAAATAAAAGCCATTGAAGATTTATTTGCCATTAAAACCATGGGTTTTAGAGGCGAAGCACTGGCATCTATTGCTGCTGTTGCGCAGGTAACGATAAAAACAAAAAGAGCCGAAGACGAATTAGGAACAAACGTAGATATAGAAAATAGTGCCGTTCAAAAACAAGAAGCATGTAGTTGTCTGGTGGGTACGAATATTTCAATGAAAAATTTATTTTTTAATGTGCCTGCTCGCCGCAACTTTTTAAAAAGCAACGCCGCCGAACTCAAGCATATTATTGATGAATTTATTAGAGTGGCGATGGCCTACCCCGACCGCTTGTTTACGTTAACTAGTAATGGTCAAGAAGTTTTTCATTTAGCGCCCGGTAATATCAAACAGCGCATTGTTCAAATTTTAGGAAATACCTATACTTCAAAACTAGTAAGTGTTACCGAACACACCGACTATATGAATATCTATGGTTTTATAGGCAAGCCCGAAACGGCGCGTAAAACCAGGGGTGACCAGTATTTTTTTGTAAACAACCGCTTTATCAAAAGCGCTTATTTAAACCATGCTGTCAACGCCGCTTACGCCGATTTAATTCCTAAGGATTCTTTTCCGGGTTATGTACTATTTATTGATCTTGATCCTTCGCAAGTAGATATTAATGTGCATCCAACTAAACAGGAAATTAAATTTGAGGACGAAAAAATCATGTACGCTTTTGTGGGCGCCGCTGTCAAACACGCACTCGCACAATTTAGCGTAGCGCCTTCCTTAGATTTTAGCCTAAACGCAGATATCCAAAGTTTAGACGCCGTCAATAAACCGTTTACTTCTGAAAAAAAAGAAGCCACTGCGTCAAGCTCCTTGTACCAGACCTTTACACAAAAGCATCAGGCGCATTTTATTGAAAGAGAAAACAAAGGAAATTTAGGCCACTGGAAAGATTTTTATGAAATGCCTTCAAAAGGTGAAACGCTTACGCCTAAAAAACCAAGTCTAGAAATTTTAGCGGATACGCCCTTTATACAAATTCACAAAACATACATTATTGCATCCACTAATCATGGTTTTGTACTTATACACCAACAACTAGCGCATGAGAGAGTGGTGTATGATAAATTAGTAATCGCTGCACAAACGGCGCAAGTACCTACCCAAAAAAGTTTGTTCCCAGTAACACTTTCGTTGGGCGCTTCTGATACCGCAATTTTAAGTGAACTACTCCCCGATTTACAACAAATTGGCTATCAGGTAGAACCCTTTGGTAACAATAGTTTTGTGATACAAGGCATCCCCGCCGACGTAGAACCAGGCAACGAAAAAAATGCCATTGAACTACTCATAGAACAGTACAAACATTATAGTTCTGAAATTAATTTTAGTAGACGCGAAAAAATTATCAGGTGCATGGCGCGTCAACAAGCCATTAAAACCGGACAAACCCTCGCACAAAAAGAAATGCAAGTGCTCATTGAATCTCTTTTTGCATGCACGACACCCGGCGTAACACCTTCTGGAAGTCCAACCTATATCGAATACAAAGAAGAGTACCTAGACCAACTTTTTGGAAAATAGGCCGCAATCAATGATTGCAAACAAATCCTAATTTTTATTGTACAACACCTGAATAAACTGCTCTACTGCTTTGCGAACCGCAGATGCCGAAGTGGTATGGTTGTTTACAAGGACCGAAAATATGAGTGTCTTGCCTTTTTTAGTAATTAAGTATCCACTTAACGCCACCTGCCCACTTAGTGTACCGGTTTTAGCAAAAATTTTACCATTTAGGTTTTTATAATTACTAGTAAGCGTTCCACCTGCTTCGCCACCGGTTGGAAAAATGTTTTGAAGTCTTTCAAATGAATAAGAGGTATACATTTTATGCAGGATGCTCGTAAAATTTTCAGGCGTGAATAAATTATACCTACTCAAACCACTACCATCCACCCAAGAAGGTTTTTGTGCTAAATCCGCTAAATCATTGGCAAGTAAATAAGCAATGGTTTTTTTATCATCAAAACTTTGATGCAATCCTTTTCCTACCATTAAAAGCGCTTGTTCTGCATAAAAATTATCACTGCGGTGCATGAGTGGTTTTAATAAAGAGTCGAGAGGACGCGAATAAATAGTAGAAGCTGCCGCTGGCATATTTATTGTAGTAGCAGGATCAACAGCAATCACTTTGGTGCCACCCAAGGCTTCTGACAAAAGTGAAGCTTCGAGTGCTAATGAAGGAGTTGTCCAATTAGAAGTACGGTAAGGAATTTCTTCGAGTGTGGTACTGCCAGATGAAGGCTGCACTAAAAATTGATTGCTAGCCATTTGCCTAGATACGCCAAAACCCTTGCTAATAGTAGCGCTTAGGCCTTTGGTAGAATCTTTAAAAAACGCAGGCATCACTGTTAATTGCCCTCCATTTTTTGTATACCGTACCACATTTCCATACATGGGAAAAGCAGAACGTGAAGGCATATAGGAAGCATCATAATCATCCCAAGACCAACCCTGTCCAAAAGGTTTAGCTGTAAAACTAGGTGTATGCAAATAAATTGTATTGGCATTTTTTAAAACACCTAGTAATGGATGTGACGCATATTCTGGTTGTAAAAAAGTAGGATCTCCGGTAGCGAATACGTGCATACCAGAATCGGTGGCAAGTATTTGTGCGGCAGCAACACTATCGCCTAAATACTTTAATGCTGCAAAACAAGTAACAATTTTTGTATTACTTGCTGGCACAAAATATTTATTGGACTGATATGAAAACAAATTGGTGTTAGACGCTGGATCAAACACATGTATACCAATATGAGCACCAGCTAAATTACTAGCTTCTATGATATTTTGACTGGCTGCTTTTTGTAGCTTTTGCTGCACCGAACATGCACTAAATTGTAGCACTGCAATAACGAGTGCCGTTAATTTACCCATACGAGCAAAAAGACCCAAATGACGATTCATGAATTACTATTTTGTATCCTAAATATAAGGCTATAATCTTTCTACAGCGCGCATCCAACGCTCCGGAATTTCATTTTTACCGGCATGGATATAATCTTTAAGGCTGCAAGCCACAAATTCGCCATCGTGTAATTGCATCCACCAGCGGCCGGTTCTTTTACTTTGCAAAAACACGGTTTGCACTTCGGCAAAAGCCATGGTAAATTCATTAAACTCGCTACGGTTAGCAAGTGATGCTTCTTGTTTACCCCTATTCACACCGTCCATAATATACCATAACATATGTGCAATTTGTTTGGCAGTCATTTGATGTACGTCCTGTTCTGGCATATACCCATAAATACCAATGGTGTTACAAGTATGGCTCATGCCCGCGTACTGTGTTAACGTACAGGCTTCTTCGCCATTAAATCCATTGGGCGATAAATGATTGGCCGGTGCATGCGCATGTTGTATGGCAGCTATGTCAAAAGAAAATAAATGTGAGTTACGAATAGCAGGTTCCATTTCAGAAATATCTTCTTTAACCTTGCCTAAACGGTAGCAATCAAACCTAAATTTATCGATGGTTTCAAGCATTTGCGGATGCATAAAATAACTCTGAAACCCAATATGGTTGTAGTGTTTTAAATGATTGGGCATGCCCGTAAATAATTCTACTAAAAAATTATCGGCAGGTAATACACTTTCCATATCCATATCAATGCGCGCATCCACACACACCGCATCAATAATTTTATTTTCGTTTACATACGACTGATACTGCGCTAATGTAACATCGTGAGAGCC
>CAJBRT010000076.1 GCA_903958045.1 uncultured Bacteroidota bacterium
CCTTGGATTATTAATACAGCTTAATTCGTTGATTTACAGCTAATAAATTTCATTTTAATTTATATATTAAATTTTAGGAAATAAATTAACTTTTGCTTAACTTAGACCTTCACATTTAAAAATATAGTTGATGAAAAGATTAGTACTAGCACTTGTAGTAGTGTTAATTACAGCATCCGCTCTATTGGCACAAGTTGCCGGTGTTAGCGGAAAGGTTGTTGATGAAAATGGAGCAGTTGTGCCATTTGCAACCGTTAAATTAGAAGGTTCAAAAGTTACAGCACTAACCGACGCTGATGGTAGTTTCTCTATCAAAACAGCAGGTGGTGCCAAAAAACTAACCGTTTCTAGTGTTGGCTTTAAAAGCGTAACAGTAGACATTACAGGTAAACCGTTAAGCATTGTATTACCAAGTGCTGCGGAAAACTTGAAAGAGGTAGTTGTAACAAACGCCTTTGGTTTAAAACAAAGTTCTAAGAAAACACCGTACAGTGTACAAGTGGTTTCTGGAGAAAAATTAAACACAGTAGTTCAACCCAATTTAAATGCTGCCCTAGGTGGTAAGGTTGCTGGTTTACAACTTCGTGACGAATCAAACGTTGCGCTGGGTAGAAACAGTAGCGTGCGTTTACGTGGTGAAGGTTCTATTGGTGGTTCTTCTGCACTTTATGTAATAGATGGAACTCCAATGAACTCTTCTGATATTAACCCTCAAGATATTGAGAGTATTACGGTATTAAAAGGAGCTAACGCAACTGCCCTTTTTGGTGATCGTGCTTCTTCTGGTGCTATTGTTATCACCACTAAAAAAGGGGGTACTAAAAAAGGAGTAGGTATTGAATTCACCCAGTCATTTACAGCAGATGTTGTATACCGTTTACCAGAATACCAAAACTTGTATGCTGGTGGCGATGGTACTTACGAAAAGTTTGCATGGCAAACAGGTATGCCTGAAACATGGAAAGCTTTAGATGGCAAGTATTATCACGACTATTCTGATGATGCTAGCTGGGGTCCGAGAATGACAGGTCAAGAATATATTCCTTGGTATGCTTGGTATCCAAACCATCCGTATTCTTTTAAAACGGCATCCTTAACGCCACAACCCAATAACGTTAGAGATTTCTGGAATACAGGTACTTCAAGTAACAGTAATTTAAGTTTCTTTAAAACCGGCGATAATAGCAGTACAAGGGTTTCTTATACCAACCAAAACATCAAAGGTTTATTACCAAACTCTAAGCAGGATAAGCATACTTTATTTTTTACCAATAAGTCAAATTTTGGCAAGTTTACGCTTGAAACAAACGTAAACTATGTGTTCAACACTGTGAATGGTCAATTTGATGATGGTTATGCAAATAACTCATCTGGTAGCTTTAACCAATGGTTCCACCGTGATTTAGATATGAAAATCATGAAGGAATTAAAAGATATTAAATCTCCAGAAGGATATTTTGGAAGTTGGAATCACAACAACCCATCTACGTATTTAGCGGGTGCTGCTGGTCCTCGTAATTTTTATGCTGGTAACTACTGGTATAATCCTTACAAAGCTTTTGAATGGATTAACCCAGTTCAAAGAACCAATCGTTTAGTGGGTAATGTTTCACTTAGTTATAAATTTAACAACCACTTTAAGTTAACGGGTAACGTTCGTAGAAATCAAATTTCTGCTACTAGTGAATTTATTACACCTTCTGAAATGCAAAACTCAGGTACTCAAACCGGAGAGCTTGCTTACTATGGTGTAAGTTCTTCTAGTTCTTCAGAAAACAACTATGAATTGATTGGTACGTATAACAATAAGTTTGGTCAGTTCGCTGTTAACACAACTGCTGGTTATTCTTTGAGAAACAATAAAGGATTTAGCATGGGTACCAATACCAACCAAGGATTAATTATTCCTGGTTTGTATACTTTAAGTAATTCAATTAACCCAGTTTCTTATTCTAGCTCTAGAAACGAATCTGAATACAGGTCTATTTTTGGTACGGCAAACGTTGGCTATAAAGAGTGGATTTCATTAGACCTTACAGCTAGAAGCGATTATGCTTCTGTGCTACAAAAAGGTGCTAGCATTTTTTATCCTTCGGTAGGTACTGCGTTTATTATGTCTGAATTGGTAAAAATGCCTACTTACATTAATAACTTAAAGTTCTTTGCGAGCTGGGGTAACAAACCACAATTATTGGGTGCGTATGCATTTGCACTTAACTATGGTTTAGGTGCTAACCAGTGGAATGGTAACGCATTAATGGGAACGCCGGATGCGTTAATTGATCCTGAATTAAAAGGTTCTTTAATTTCAACCAAAGAAGCAGGTATCGACATTAAATTATTTAATAAATTAAATGTTAACCTTACTTACTTCGAAGAAATCAATGACAAGCAACCTGTAAACGTATCTGTTTCTGGTGCATCAGGATTTACGGGTAAAAACATCAATGCTGCACGTATTGATAAAAAAGGTTTTGAAGTTCAGTTAAACACAAACATCATCAATACCAAAACTTGGAACTACGAAGTATCATTAAACTACGCTAATTTATTATACAATAAAGTAGTAACGATTGCTCCAGGTATTTCAAGAATTTCTCTGGGCGGTTCTGCTTTTGGTACAAGAGGTGCAACAGCTTTTGCTGCTTTAAACGAAACTTGGGGTCAATTAATTGGTTCTAAAACAGTGTATGATAAAGGCCAGCCCGTTATTTTACCAAATGGTTACTACAAAGTAGCTGCAGATCAAAATTTTGGTTCTGTATTACCTAAGCACACGGGTGGTATGTTAAATACACTTCGTTTTAAGGGTAACTTAGAAATCAATGCAAATATCACCTATCAGTTTGGTGGTAAATTCTACTCTCTATCTCACATGTGGGGTTACTTTTCTGGTTTGTTAGCTGAAACAGCTGCTCTTAACGATAAAGGTAAAAACGTACGTGACGCTGTTGCCGATGGTGGTGGTGTTAAAGTAAGTGGTGTAGATGAGTCTGGTGCAAAAGTAGACCGTTATATCGACGCTAATACTTATTTCACGCAGTTCTATTTCCAAAGAAATGCTACTCCGTTTATTCACTCTTTATCGTATGTGAAATTACAGGAGTTAAGTATTGGATACCATTTACCAGTAGCTAAAATGGGTCTTCAAAAAGTTTGTAAAGACTTAACAGTATCGCTTATCGCAAGAAAGCCATTACTATTATGGTCTGAAGACAAAATGTTTGATCCATCAGAAATTTCTCCAACTTTTGGTGAGAACGGTCAGTTCCCAAGTGTTAGAGGTGTTGGTTTGAATATCAGAGTAACATTCTAATTCATTCCAATCATTAAATTTTAAAAATTAAAGACATGAAAAATAAATTAGTTGCGCTAGCACTTTCATCGGTTGTCCTTTTCGGATGCTCAAAAAGTATCGATGATTTTGGAGACATGAACGTGAATCCAAACTCAACGCCCATTCCTGTAACCAGTGCGCTTTTAACCAACGTCTTATCGGGCATTGGTGGAACAGCTTCTGCTATTACACCAGGTTATTATTGTCAGTATTTTGCTCAAACGCAGTATACCGACGAATCTCGTTACACGCCACCACAATCAGATTTTGATGGTTTCTATTCTGGTGCATTAAATGATTTGCAAAACATCATCAATGTAAACTCAGATGCTAAGTACAAAGATCTTGCAGCACTTAATGGTAGCAACGCCAATCAAATTGCCATTGCAAGAATCTTAAAGGCTTATTACTTTTGGATTGTTACCGATTATTGGGGTGACGTTCCATACTCGCAATCTTTAAAAGGTAATTCTGATATTGCTTATGATAAGCAAAGTGCTATTTATCCTGCGCTTATTGCAGAATTAAAAGCGGCTACTGCTCAGTTTAATGTAGGAACTCCGGTTAAAGGCGATATTATTTATAACGGTAGCACTACTAAATGGACAAAGTTTGCCAACTCGCTTCGTATGATGATGGCTCTTCGTTTATCTAAGGTAGATGCTGCTACAGGTAAAGCAGAATTTGCTGCTGCCCTTGCAACCGCCAACTTTATAGATGCTTCTGCAGATAATTTTACAGTCAACTACCCAGGTGGTGCGTTTAACAACCCATGGTTTAGTAACTACCTAACTAGAAAAGACCAAGGTGTTGCTAGTTTTGTAACGGGTATGCAAACTGCAAATGCTGATCCTCGTGCTGCTGCATTTGGTTCTTCATCGGTGGGTATCCCTTATGGTTTAACTAGAGATTTAGCTTCTGCGTTTGTTGGCGCAAACCCTAGTTGGGCTTATGTGCTTCCTGCGTCTAAGCGTGCTGCAAACTCTCCTGTTATTGTTTTATCATCTTCTCAATTAAAGTTTGCTCGAGCAGAAGCCGCTAAATTAGGCTGGACTTCTGAAAACGCTGCTACTTTATATGCAAATGGTGTTAAAGAAAATATGACAGATTGGGGCGTGTTTACACAAACTGCTTACGATGCTTACATGTTAAAAGTGGCTTTAAACGGCACTGATGACCTCAAGTTAATCAATACAGAAGCTTACCTGGCTTTTTATCCTAATGGATTTCAAGGCTGGTGCAACTGGAGAAGATCTGGTTTCCCTGTATTAACACCAACTACCTATGCAGCTAACGTGAGCAAGCAAATACCACGTAGATATATGTATGGTACAAGAGAATTTGCTACCAACTCCAAAAATGTAACTGCTGCTGCAGCTAACTATTCTGGTGCTGATGGGGTGAACTCTTCTGATGCCAAAGTATGGTGGGATAAATAATATTTATCTGACTTTCTAATACTATTGCGGCCCCGAAAATTCGGGGCCGCTTTTTTTTAAAAAATTCGGTTACTTTTGCTACACAATTTTACTCTTTAACGTTACGCTAAACTTTTTACCATGCAAGAGCAACAAGGCAATCAACTCAATATCGAAATTTCAGAAGAAGTAGCAGAAGGTAGTTACGCCAACCTCGCTATTATTACGCACAGCAATGCCGAGTTTGTCATTGACTTTGTAAATGTGATGCCGGGTACGCCAAAAAGTAAAGTAAAATCGAGGGTGATCTTTACACCCCAGCACGCCAAGCGTTTTATGAAGGCCCTCGCAGAAAACATTGAGCGTTACGAAGCCGGTAATGGCAGCATCAAAGACCTCGAGCAAATTGAGATCCCCATGAATTTTGGAGGTCCAACGGCGCAAGCATAGTTCAAAACCCAAATGTCAATAAAATAGGCATAAGTCTGTTCAAAAGTTAAACCCGTAAATAATACCTTCGTTTGCATATTCTACACGACTATGAACCCTTCCGTAAAAATCTTTTCAGGCACTGGTTCTCAGGAGCTTGCACAAAAAATTGCACAACGTTTTGGCGCCCCAATAGGCAAAGTAAATATCCAGCGTTTTAGTGATGGAGAAATCCAGCCCGTGTTTTTAGAAAGCGTGCGTGGCGACTATGTTTTTTTAGTACAAAGTACGTTTGCCCCTACCGATAATTTAATGGAGCTCTTGCTCATGATTGATGCAGCTAAAAGAGCGAGTGCGTATAAAATTATTGCCGTGATCCCTTATTACGGGTATGCACGTCAAGACCGTAAAGACAAGCCAAGGGTTGCTATTGGGTCTAAACTGATTGCTACTTTACTAGAATCGGCGGGTGCCAACCGTGTTATCACTATGGATTTACACGCGGCGCAAATTCAGGGCTTCTTTGATGTGCCCGTAGACCACCTAGACAGTTCAGCAATCTTTATCCCTTATATCAACGACCTTAAATTACAAAACCTAGCTTTTGCTGCACCGGATGTGGGAAGCACCAACCGTGTACGTGAAATTGCCAGCTATTTTAATGCCGAAATGGTGATTTGCGATAAACACCGCAAACGTGCCAATGAAATAGCCAGTATGGTGGTTATTGGGGATGTAACCGGTAAAGACATTATACTCGTAGACGATATTTGCGACACAGGGGGCACCCTGGCCAAGGCAGCCGGCCTTTTAATAGAAAAGGGTGCCAGAAGCGTTAGAGCCCTTATTACCCACCCTGTACTCAGCGGAAACGCCTATGCAAACATCGAGAACAGTGTGTTAGAGGAGCTTGTGGTATGTGATACCATCCCTTTAAGGCAGTCTAGCCCTAAAATTAAGGTAATTTCGGTGGCCGACCTGTTTGCCATCGCTATACGTAATGCCTATGAAAATAAGAGTATTACCAGCCTTTTCATACATTCTCAGCTTAAAGAGCGCGGTTAAACCGTTTTTTCCTTACCTTCGCCGTCCAAAATTTTTTATATGAAATCAATTACAATCGAAGGACACCTGAGGACCGATCATGGCAAAAAAGCCGCCCGCCAAATTCGCTCTCAGGAAAACGTGCCAGCTGTAATTTACGGGGGTGCTCAGGAGGTAAATTTTTACGCTTCTGCAAAGGCTTTTAAGCCTCTGGTGTACACTGGTGAGTTCCAAATTGCTGAAGTTACCGTTGACGGTAAAATGTACAGATGTATCTTAAAAGATCTTCAGTTTGACAAAGTATCTGATGCGTTAATTCACTTAGATCTTTTAGAACTAGTAGATGACAAAAAAGTAGTAGCAACCCTACCACTTAAGTATGTTGGAACATCGGTAGGTGTTAAAGAAGGTGGTAAGCTCGTTATCAAAATCAAATCTTTAAAAGTGAAAGCTTTACCTAAAGATTTAGTAGAGACCATTAACGTAGACATCACAAATCTTGCACTTAACGCAAACATTAGAGTAGAAGACGTGAAAGCGCCTGGTCTAGAAATCATGAACTCTCCACGTATTCCTATTGCTTCTGTAGTAATGACACGTCAGTTAAAGCAAGAAGAAGCAACAGCTGCTAAAGAAGTTAAAAAGAAGTAATTCACTTAATGATAACTTTACAAAAAAGGCCTTCGATTTTCGAAGGCCTTTTTTATGGGTATATATTTTTGAGCTTAGCTCTCTAGTGGTTGCGCTTCTTTAATCCACTCATTTATACCAGGGCTATAATTAGACACGTTGGTATAACCTTCTTTTACAAGTAGTGAGTATCCAATAGCTGCTCTATCACCACCTTGGCAATGAATAATCACGGGCTTGTCTTTTGGAACTTTTGCAAGGTTTTGTAAGAGTGTACCTACAAAAACATTGGTTGCTCCTGCAATATGCCCGCTATTATATTCTGCGGCACCTCTAAGGTCAATTACCTGCGCTGTTGTATTTGCTTTTACATCACTAATGCTTACCATTTTAGAAGTTGATAATGTACCGTTTGCTAGTTCATTTATTTTAGCAGCGTCCACAAAACCATGGATATTGTCAAGACCAATACGCATTAATTTTCTGGTTAAATCATCCATTTGACTAGGGCTTGCTAATAAAATAAACGGCTCGTTGTAATTTACAAACCAACCCATCCAAGTAGCAAAAGAATTGTTGCCCTGAATATTGATACTGCCCTCAATAAATCCTTTTTCAAAATCTAGTTTGTTTCTAGTGTCGATGAGTTTAACACCTTTGTCCATCGCTGCTTTTAATTCGGCAGCTGATAATTCTTTAATGGTAGGTACTTCTGTTAACAAAGGACGATCTACTTTATTGAGTTCCTTCATTTTTGCAAAATACTTTGGCGGCTCTGGTTGATCCGTTAATAAGAAATCAATAAATCCAGCTTTGTTGCTGCCATAGCTAAATGCCCAGTTTCTTTTTTTCTCGTAACCCACGGTTGTGCTAGGTACGGCGCCTAAAGCTTTACCACACGCAGATCCTGCGCCATGGCCAGGCCATACTTGAATAAATTCTGGAAGGTTGGCAAATAAATTAATAGACTGGTACATTTGTTCGGCACCCTTGTCTTGTGTACCCACCATGCCAGCTGCTTTTTCTAATAAGTCTGGGCGTCCAATGTCACCTACAAAGACAAAGTCGCCGGTAAATAACATTACAGGCTCTTTACTTGCTGGTGTATCGGTTAGTAAAAAGCTTATGCTTTCTGGTGTATGTCCTGGGGTATGTAATACTTCAATTTTTAAATTACCCACCATTAGTTGCTGGCCATGTTTTAAACCTTCGTGGGCAAATTCATACTGCCAGCCTTCACCACCTTCGTCAGATAAATACATTTTAGCGCCTGTAACGGCAGCTAGTTCACGGGCACCACTTAAAAAATCGGCGTGGATATGTGTTTCAAAAATATGCGTGATTTGCATATTGTTTTGCTTGGCAATTTCGAGGTAGGTATCTACGTCGCGCTTTGGATCTATAACAGCAGCAACGCCAGCTTTTTGACAACCAATAAAATAACTCGCTTGGGCTAAGGTTTTGTCGTAAACATGTTGAAAATACATAAGTATAAATTTTTAGTTTCTGTTATTTTGATATTGCAAAGATGCGCCATCAAAAAACCTTACACTGTGACAAATATCACCTTATCAAATTAGTAACCAGCCCTTAAATAACTCCAGCCTTCTTCTTGTTTTAAAATTACTTCACCCACACCCGATGGCACGGTAAACACAGATGGAATAAGCATTTGCTTGGTAATGCCATATTTGCCCATGGTATTTTCGCAGGCATTAAATACAACGCCTTTTTTTGACAGCTGTTCGATATCTGCTACCAAATGTGATTTGGCGGCCACTAAAAAATCGAGGGCTTTACCATGTACCACTACTTCGACACTCAAATTAGTAGGCCAAATTTTAGAGAGGTTTTTAACGTTACCAATAACGCCACCCCATGCGGCCGTATCGCCGCTATTTAGTTGGATGACTACTTTGTGAGGAGTAGTATGTGTTGCGCTCGTGTTTTGGGCCAACGCAGTTGTGCCAAAACCGAGTAAACAAAAAGCTAATAAAAGGATTGTGTTTTTCATATCCCACAATTTAATTCATTTTTATACTTTTTAGGCGTAAAAATTGGGTTGGTGACATTTATCACCTATCTTTTATTTTTATAAAGGCACTTTTGTGTCAAATTAAAAAATCATGGAAATAATTGGATATCTAGCATCCATTTTAATTGGCATCTCACTGGGGCTTATTGGCGGCGGGGGTAGCATTTTAACCGTACCCGTTCTGGTGTATTTATTTGGGGTAGAACCGGTGCTCGCTACTGCGTATTCTTTATTTATTGTGGGTGCCAGTAGTTTAGTAGGCGCCCTGCCAAAATACAAACAAGGTTTTGTAAATATTAAAACAGCCATCATTTTTGGCATTCCTTCTATTGCGGCTGTTTTTGCTACCCGCAAATATTTGGTCCCTGCCATTCCTACACAGTTAGGAACCATTGCCGGTATTGAAATTACAAAGTCATTACTAATGATGCTTCTATTTGCAGTGCTGATGGTAGCGGCTTCTTTTTCTATGATACGTTCTACGCCAGCTGCTGAAACAGACGAAACCGGCGAGCAAAAATTTAATTATCCGCTTATATTAGTAGAAGGTGCCCTTGTGGGTATGCTTACAGGACTTGTAGGTGCAGGTGGTGGATTTTTAATTATACCAGCACTTGTGATGTTAAGTAAACTTCCTATGAAGCAGGCGGTAGGTACTTCACTACTTATTATAGCAGCAAAATCATTGATTGGATTTACCGGTGATGTAAGTAATACCAGCATGGATTGGACACTATTGTTATCGGTAACGGCGCTTGCTATTAGCGGTATTTTTATTGGCGATAGGCTCAGTAAAAAAATAGACGGCAACAAACTTAAAAAAGGTTTTGGTTGGTTTGTGCTTATCATGGGACTTTACATTCTTGCACAGCAATTATTTTTTCCAATAGGCGGAAGTCATTAATTATTATGAAAAAATTATTTGTAGCTGCATTATTATTATGCTCCACACTTTCGTATGGGCAGCACCAAGAGCTGCACGAAGATCCTAAGTTGTGGGGTAAATCTATTAAGCAGGTAGATAGTAGTAATTTATTGTACCGGTTTCAAATGGGCACCTTGCACGGACACTTACGCAGTTTTTTTAGTAGCAATTTTAATAAAAACAGTGATGTCGAATATGCGCAGGCCATTGGCGGCGGTATTCAATTTATTTCTAAACCAGTTTACAATCTTAAACTAGGGGTGAGTGGTTTTTTTGTGTACGACGCGTTTTCGTCGGATTTGACAAAGCCACATCCTTTATCTGGTTCCATCAATAGATACGAGCTTGGTTTATTTGATATCACAGATCCTGCCAATAAAACAGATATTGACCGTTTAGAGGAATTATATATTCAGTACCAAAAAAACAACAACACGATTACTATAGGTAAGCAGTTACTCAATACACCGTTTATTAATTTGCAAGATGGAAGGATGCGTCCTACCGAAGTGCAGGGCCTTTGGATACAACATAAAAACAAAGAAAATAAATACTATGCGGGTTGGCTAAATAGGTTTTCGCCACGAAGTACGGTAGCATGGTATAAGACATCGGAGTCTATTGGCATATACTCGGTTGGGGTAAATATTGACGGAACAAAATCGGGGTATAAATATGCATTAACGTCAAGTGGTGTGGCACTTGTTGGCGCAGAAATTGGTAGCATCAAAAATTATAAAATTCAGATCTGGAATCAGTTTGTAGACAACATGTTTAACAGCGTATTTTTTCAAATAGACAAAACGCCAAATGCCAAGCAGCCTTATTATTACGGCTTACAATTAATTACCCAAACTGTGGTTAATAACGGCGGTAACAACGACGCTGCAAAAACTTATTTTAATCCAGGTCAATCCAGTGTAGTAATAGGCGCTAGGGTCGGACAAAAAATAAATAGTTGGGATTACTCGCTTAATTATACCCGCATTACAAAGCAGGGGCGTTATTTAATGCCGCGCGAGTGGGGGCGTGATCCGTTTTATACTTTTTTAATGGGCGAGCGTAATGAGGGTATGGGTGATGTATCTGCGTATGTTGCAAAAACAAAGTATACCGCACCAAAACTACCGCTCACTATTAATATGGGTGCTGGATATTTTAATCTACCAAGCGTTACCAATTATGCACTCAATAAATATAGTTTTCCGTCTTATATGCAGTACAACCTAGATATGCGGTATGCATTTACAGGATTTTGGAAGGGATGGGAAGCGCAACTGATTTATTTTTATAAGGATGCTACGGGAAATACGTATGATAACCCCAAGTTTTATATCAATAAAGTGGATATGGGTCATTTTAATTTTATCTTAAACTTTCATTTTTAAGCCTGCCCCATGAACCAAAATAACCGACGAAATTTTATTAAAAACGCCGCCGTACTGGGTATGGGTGTGCCCGCTGCAATAGGTCCAGTATCTGCTGCTTTTGCCAGCGACGCAAATACTGAATATACAAATGCAAACGCAGGCACAAGCAAACAGGCGCCCAATCAGTTCAGTATTTTTATCACTACTGATTTGCATGCACAAATTCACACCCATGACGAGTTTTTTTGGGAAAATGAAAAGCCTGTTTATAAAAAACGTGGTGGACTTGCCGTGCTTAAAACCATGATTGATGCGTTGCGTACTCAGCATCCACAAAATATTTTATACGATGGTGGCGATTATTTTCATGGCCATGGCGTAGCGTCGATGTCGGAAGGGGAAGCGCTTATTCCACTCATGAATGCGTTTAACTACGATTTAATTTTACCGGGTAACTGGGAAGTGGTTTACAAGAAAAAGAAAATGCTCTATGATATGGGGCATTCGAGTGCAGCAAAGATTTGTGCCAATATGTGGCATAAAACAAAAGATGCAGATAATGGAACGTTAATTTATCCGCCGTATTGGATTAAATATATGGCTGGTGCAAAAGTTGGATTTATTGGCTTTACCGATCATTTGGTGCCTAAGCGTCAATCCCCTGCATATAGCGAGGGCATTGGTTTTACGCATGCCACAGACAATGTAGCTAAGTATATTAAGTACCTCCAAGAAGTAGAAGGTTGTGGTATTATTTTTATTGTAACACATATGGGACTTGCCCAACAAGTAGGTCTTGCCAATGACCCAAGCGTAGCCGGTGCCGATTTTATTTTAGGTGCCGACACGCACGAAAGAGTGCGTATTCCAATACAAGGAAAATATACCAAAGTGGTAGAGTGTGGTGCTTTTGGATCTTTTGTAGGAAAATTAGATATCACGGTAAAAGAAGGAAAAATAGATACCTATCAGTACGAACTAATCGATGTAGATCCAGTAAAATATCCAGCCAATAAAAATGTATTGGCGCTGGTACAAAAAGCAGCAGCACCGTATCAAGATGCTTTGCAAAAAGTAATTGGGTACACGTCTACACCGCTGGTACGTTATTTTGTTTTAGAAACACCCATGGATAATTTAATTACCGACGCGGTAATGTGGAAGTTTAAACCAGACATTGCGCTTAGCAATGGGTTTAGGTTTTGTCAACCACTTGCGGTGCCTCAGGGTGCTCAAAAAGTAGCCATCACCAACGAGTTTTTATGGAATATGTTACCTGTAGATTCTACGGCAAAAAAAGGTGAAGTAACCGGGCAACAAATACTCGAATGGTTAGAAAAAGAACTTGAAAACGCATTTGCACCAGATCCAAGTAAGCGTTTTGGTGGATGGTTTGTGCGTTTTGCGGGTATGGAAGTAAACTGTACCATAGGAAAACCAAAGGGACAGCGTGTTAACACCGTAAAAATTAAGGGACAGCCACTTGATAAAAATAAAATGTATACAATAGTGGCTTGTGAAAGAGAAGGCGATCCTAACGATACACTTTGTAGAATAGAAAAAGTAAGCAACCCGGTAGCAACACAAAATAGTTTACATGATGTAATAACGGAGTATTTAGCGGCTACACCGCTTGTGGCGCCAAAACTAGAAGGCAGAACCATCGCCACCGATAAGCCGGCTACTTTATTAACGCAACTAGAAGGAACGACCTATAATTTTAGATAATATTATATGCCATGAAAAAACAATATCTCGTAATTATTGGACTTACTGCACTGGTGTTACTTTATTTTATGATACGCTTTATTAATGGCGATATTTTTAAAATGGATAACAGCCTTGCTATAACAGATAGCACCTGGTTAGCGCCAAGTATATACGCAGACAATACGGTGAGTGGTGAGGAGCGCAAGCTTGTTATTTACGGACAAGATTTAATTGCGCACACGGCAAAATATTTAGGTCCTAAAGGAAGCGTGGCACAAATTACCAATGGCATGAACTGTCAGAACTGTCACTTACAAGCAGGAGGTAAAGCGTGGGGTAATAATTATGCAGCTGTGTTTTCGACGTATCCAAAATTTAGAGATCGGAGTGGACAAACCGAAAGTATTTATAAGCGTGTTGCCGATTGTATGGAAAGAAGTTTAAACGGAACCGCAATTGATAGCAATAGTCGTGAGTTTAAAGCGATATACGCATACATCAAATGGCTGGGTCAAGATGTAGAAAAAGGACAAAAGCCGCACGGATCGGGCATCGAAAAATTAGCGTATTTAGACCGCGCTGCCGACCCTAAAAAAGGGCAGGTAATATATACAGCGCAGTGTGTAAGTTGCCATGGTACTAATGGTGAAGGGCAATTGGCACCTGACAATATAGAGTATGCGTATCCGCCACTGTGGGGACCACATAGTTACAATGATGGCGCAGGACTTTATAGGATTAGCAATTTTGCAGGCTATGTAAAAAACAATATGCCTTTTTTGGTTGCTTCTCACAAAAACCCTGTACTAACCAACGAGGAGTGTTGGGATGTAGCAGCTTATGTAAACAGCCAGCCGCGCCCACATAAAGATCAATCTAAAGACTGGCCTAAATACGATAAAAAGCCAATCGATTTTGCGTTTGGACCTTACGCCGATAATTTTTCAGAATCACAACATAAATATGGCCCTTATGAGCCAATCAAAAATTTTTATAAAAAATAAACAAATATGATGGAACAAATTATTCAACCCTGGCCCTGGTATGTAGCCGGTATTTTAATTGGGCTTATTGTGCCCGCACTTTTAATTTTAGGTAACAAAACATTTGGTATTTCTTCTAACCTAAGGCATGTATGTGCTGCTTGTTTTCCTGCCGACATTAAATTTTTTAAGTACGACTGGAAAAAGGAAATATGGAATTTCTTTTTTGTAGGCGGTATTTTTGCAGGTGCTTTTTTAGCCAATTACTTTTTAATGACAGATGCGCCTATTGCAGTGAGTCCGGCTTTACAAAGCGAGTTGGCGGGTTATGGTTTAACCGATTACAGTTACATGTTACCTAAAGAACTATTTAGTTTTGAAGCACTACTTACGGTAAGAGGTTTTATTATTATGGTGATAGGTGGCTTTTTAGTAGGCTTTGGTACGCGCTATGCAGGCGGTTGTACATCGGGCCATGCTATTATGGGACTTAGTAATTTACAATGGCCGTCACTAGTAGCAACTATTTGTTTTATGGTAGGGGGCTTTTTAATGGCCAACATTATTTTACCTTGGATTTTATCTTTATAAAAACACAACAATGAACAACGAAAAAGTACAAAATATAGATAGCAATACAGCATGCGTAAACGCATCGGAACAACAACACCCAGGTTGGTATAATGTAAAGTATACTATTGTGGGTATCATTTTTGGAATCGTATTTGTGAAGGCCGAAATTATTTCTTGGTTTAGAATTCAGGAAATGTTTAGACTACAAAGCTTTCACATGTTTGGTGTGATAGGCACGGCGGTATCGGTTGGAGCAATCAGTGTTTTTTTAATTAAGAAGTTTAATGTAAAAACCATCCACGGGGAAAAAATTGTAATTGCCGATAAAGAATTTAACAAGGGTCAAATTTATGGTGGCTTGTTGTTTGGATTTGGTTGGGCTTTAACGGGTGCATGCCCTGGTCCATTATTTGCACATATTGGTGCAGGCTTTTACGCAGTGTTAGTAGTGATAGCAAGTGCTGTTGCAGGTACATGGACCTACGGATATTTTAGAGATAAGTTACCGCACTAGTTAATAGCTAGCGGTCACTTATTTTTTAAGCCTTCCGTTTTCTTCCATCTTTTTCATGAGGCGGCTAATGACTTCGCGCGAGCTGTTAAGGTCAGTAGCAATTTCTTGATGGGTAAGTTTAAGGGTGGTGCCAAATTTTTCTACCTGTTGTTTGAGGTAAAATGCTAGGCGCTCATCCATATTTTTAAACGCCACTTCGTTGACTGTTTTTAATAGTTCTTCAAAGCGAGTGCGGTAGGTTTTAATGACAAAGTAGTGCCAGCTTTTAAATTCGCTAAGCCACTCATCCATGTATTTAATGGGGATGGTAAGCAGTGTAACATTTGTGAGGGCTTTTGCAAGCACCTGACTTTGTTCTGATTGAAAACTACATACCATCGAAACGGCACATGCCTGACCGGGTGATATGTAGTACATGAAATACTCGTCACCTTCTTCGTTTTCTTGATAGAGTTTAACGGTACCTTCTACTACCATCATGGTAGATCTAATATTTTGTCCCACTTTTAGTAGGGGCGTGCCTGCTGGAATTTCTTTTATTTCGGCATGCTCTAGAATGGCTTCGTACAAACCATCTTCTAAATTAGGAAACAGGTTTGTTAGTAGTTCTTTGGTTATCACAAATGCAAGTTACCCATTTTTGTGTTTTTTAACTAAATTTGACCCTTTCCCATACGCTATGCATAAATTTTTAATTGTAGGACTAGGTAATATAGGATCCGAATACGCACACACCCGCCACAACATTGGTTTTGATGTAGTGAGCGCTTTTGTGCTCAAGCATGGCGGCCTATTTAAAAACGACCGCTTAGCAGACGTGGCTACCGTTACCTGGAAGGGCAAACAATTTATTTGCATCAAGCCTACAACGTATATGAACTTAAGTGGTAAAGCATTTAAGTATTGGATGGACAAAGAAAAACTAGAACCCAGCCAAACCCTTACGGTGGTGGATGATTTAGCGTTACCGTTATCTAAAATGCGTTTAAGGGGCAGTGGTTCTGATGCGGGGCATAATGGATTAAAAGATATTCAGTTAATGCTTGGTACCGATGTGTATCCAAAGCTTAGGTTTGGTATTGGCAATCAATTCCCAAAAGGTGGTCAAGTAGATTTTGTGTTGGGCAAATGGTTGCCATCTGAACAACCCGTTATTCAGCAAAAAATTGACAAGAGCATAGAAATGATCGAATCCTTTGCAGCAGTTGGGCTTGATAGAACCATGACGGTTTGCAATGCTTTAAATTTTGAAATATAATAGTTATGAAAATATTTTGTGTAGGCCGTAATTACGCAGAGCACGCCAAAGAATTAGGCAACGCTTTACCTGAAGCACCGGTAATTTTTATGAAGCCTGATACGGCGTTATTAGCACCGGGTGCAAAGTTTGAGTATCCAAGTTTTACTTCCGATTTACATTACGAAATAGAACTTGTTTTACGCATTGGTAAAACGGCTAAAAACATTGCGGCTGCTAACGCCCTTAGCTGTGTAGACGCTATTACGGTAGGGATCGATTTTACAGCCCGTGATGTACAAGCCGGTTTAAAATCTAAGGGGTTGCCTTGGGAAAAAGCAAAGGCCTGGGATAACTCTGCTATTGTGGGGGAGTGGAAGCCTTTTAACGCTGATGCATGTGAAATTTTGTTTTCCCTCACTAAAAACGGCCAAAAAGCCCAAATGGGCACCACACAAGACATGATTTCTAGCTTTGAAACCCTTTTAGAGCATATATCTGGCTACTTTACCCTATCACCGGGCGATTTAGTATATACGGGCACCCCCGCTGGTGTAGGGCCTTGTTTACCCGGTGATACATTAGCTGGTTTTTTAGGTGACGAGAAATTGTTTGAATTAGCTATCCATTAAAACATTTGATACCCTATATTTGCAGCCCTAAATGGACTTCTTGGCGAGGTAGCTCAGTTGGTTAGAGCACAGGATTCATAACCCTGAGGTCCCGGGTTCAAATCCCGGTCTCGCTACATGAAAATCAAGGACTTACGTTAAATCGTGGGTCCTTTGTTGTGTGAGGAAAACTCACTTTTTTATCATGAAACACTTGCTATCAGTGGGTTTTATTGCGTGAGGTTTTTGTCATTTCTTACCGAAAACACGAACTTTTAATGCTGATATTTTAACAGTGGTTAATACCTAAGGCACTAAATATTTTAATACCTTTGCGCTGTAAAGACATGCAAAAGAGGATAATTATATTATTGTTATTGATAATTGGGGTAAATCTCTACTCCAACAATCTATATGCATGTAACAAGCCACACAACTCAACTAAAGCAATGTCATTTTTAAAATTGACCAAGGCTAATGCTAAGTCCGACTGTTGCAAATCACATAACAAGGATTCAGGCCACGATTGTAACAAAAAATGTACTCATAACAACTGTGCTTGCACTTTTATCAGTTTAAATAGTTATGTCTGTAAAAAAGAAGTTATTGTAGAAACTATATTCTTTTCTACTATCCAAAGGAAGTATAATACATATAAACCTTCCTTCTACAACGATGTTTATATTTCAATTTGGCATCCTCCTAAAATAGCATAAGCTAAATTTCTCTTTAGTCAAGTTGAACAACTTGAAAATTTACATTTACTAAAAATTGAAAAAATGAAATCAATAAAACTATTGATGGCTACAGCCATTATATTATTTGCTACTATCGCAAATGGACAAACAAATACAGGTATCAACAAGGTTTTAAATGCATATATCCAACTTAAAGACGCACTCGTGAAAAGTGATGGTACCAATTCTTCTAGTGCTTCAAAAACACTTTTAACTGCTATACAAGAAGTAAAAATGAGTGTACTTAATACAGAAACGCATACGCAGTGGATGAAGGTTGTTAATGACTTAAAAGATGACGCTGAACATATCAGTGAAACAAAAGAGATCACTCGTCAAAGAGAATACTTTATGAGTTTATCTAAAAACCTTTATGCTTTATTGAAAGTCTCTAAATCTGAAACAACTATCTACTATCAATTCTGTCCAATGGCAAATAAAGGTAAGGGAGCGAATTGGTTGAGTTTGGAAAATAAGGTTAAGAATCCCTATTACGGCAATCAAATGTTAACCTGCGGTAAAGTAGTTGAGACCATACAATAATAAAGTAAAAATGAAATTAAATAAATTATCTATTTACCTTGTTGTAATTGCTTTGTTATGCGCATCAGTTAATCTCTCTGCTCAAAAGGTCGTTAGATATGATTTACATGTAAGAGATACTTTGGTGAATTTTACAGGGAAAACCAAAAGAGCAATTGCTGTTAATGGACAAATACCAATGCCTACATTAACTTTTACACAAGGGGACACGGCGGAAATTCATGTATACAATGAGTTAAAGGAATCTACTTCTTTACATTGGCACGGTCTTATTTTGCCTAATAAAGAGGATGGCGTTCCTTATTTAACACAAATGCCAATCGAACCGGGTACCACA
>CAJBRT010000077.1 GCA_903958045.1 uncultured Bacteroidota bacterium
CTACATAAGCCGTGCTAATGCCAAGCGAAGTGCCCAGCTCAATTATTTGCCTTGGCCCATAATAATCAATCATCCTAAATAAAAGCTGGCTGTATTTGGCAGGTTTTAAAGAACCTTTTGCAACGTCACTTACCTTACGGGTATTGTTTTTTGCAACACGCGAACCTGCGCCAAAATCTTGTATCTCAACGAGTGTATGATTGGATAATAATTGCGTTCTAATTTTTTCGATTGCATCAAATGCATAAAATCGCCTATTGTCATTTAACACCCGTGTAATAAATTCAAAAACAAATGGAGAATGCACGCCATGCCCTTTTCCGTTAGCCGCTGTAAAAAAATAGCGTAGATATTTTAATGCTAACGTAAAGTGTCCATACATAAATAAGCTAGAAAATTTTATTTGCGGAGCCAGGTTTGAAAAGTAAAACCAAATGCATGTTTTTCATGCGCTGCATGCGTCACTTCATTTGACATGGCCCAATCAGCAGTATCTATTTCAGGAAAAAATGTATCACCATCAATAACGGCATCAACACGGGTCATGTATAATTTATGTGCCTTTGGCATTGCCTCGGCATAAATTTGACCGCCACCAGCAATAAATACTTCTTTATAATCTGATTCTTTTGCAAAAAACAGTGCATCCGATAAAGAGTGCACCACAACTACACCCTCATGAGACCAGTCTTTTTGTCTCGTAATAATTATATTGACCCTTCCGTTAAGCGGCTTGCCACCAAGGGATTCAAAGGTTTTTCGACCCATTACCACAGGCATGGCCCAGGTTGTTTGCTTAAAAAATTGAAGGTCTTTGGGTAAGTGCCACAACAGTTGATTGTCTTTACCAATGGCATTGTTAGTACCAGCCGCCACAATTAATGAAACAATCATAGTTGTTGTTAAAAAGTAAATAATAGTATACCGTTATTATATCGCAACCGGCGCTTTAATACCCGGATGGCACTGATAATTTTCGATGGTAAAATCTGAAAAATCAAAACCAAAGATATCTTTTACCGCAGGATTGATTTTTAAAGTTGGTAGCTCAAATGGCGTTCTTGTCAATTGTAATTTTGCCTGTTCAATATGATTGTTGTACAAATGCACGTCACCAAAACTATGCACAAAATCGCCAGGCTCTAAATCACATACCTGTGCAATCATCATGGTTAAAAGTGCATAAGAAGCAATGTTAAAGGGAACGCCTAAAAACACATCGGCACTGCGCTGATACAACTGGCAACTTAATTTACCATCCGCCACATAAAATTGAAAAAGCGTATGACAAGGCATGAGCGCCATTTTTGGAAGCTCAGCCACGTTCCATGCGCTTACAATAAGACGTCTACTATCTGGTGTTGTTTTTATTTGCTTAATGAGTTCTGTAATTTGATCTACTACTACCCCATCCGCTCCTTTCCAACTACGCCACTGCTCACCATAAACGGGACCTAACTCACCTGCTTCGTTGGCCCATTCATCCCAAATAGAAACCCCATTTTCTTTTAAATATTTGATATTGGTATCGCCTTTTAAAAACCACAACAGCTCATAAAAAATACTTTTTACGTGTAGCTTTTTTGTGGTCACCATTGGAAAACCTTTTTGTAAATCAAAGCGCATTTGATAGCCAAAACAGCTCTTGGTTCCAGTGCCTGTTCGATCCGTTTTTTCGGTGCCGTTATCTAATATATGTTGAAGTAAATCTAAGTACTGCTGCATGGCTGCAAATTACGCCATCAACGGGGATGTTTACAACCAAAAGGAATTTTGGGGAGAATCTGTGAATTATACTTAAAAGCAGCTACACCGCAGTGTTTACAAGGATTTACGCCTAGCTAACTCGCGTTTTAACTGCATGAGTTCACGACCGGTTTGGCCACTCACGCTGGTATTTTCTTGCGCCCTTCGCATGAGATAAGGGATAACATCTTGGATAGGTCCAAAAGGCAGGTACTTGCTCACATTAAATCCTTCTTTGGCAAGGTTGAATGTGATGGTGTCACTCATGCCATATAATTGTGAAAAATGAACGTGTGGATGATTGTGCGGTAGCATCATTTCGTCCAATAATTTTGCACCTAATAAATTACTTTGTTCATTGTGCGATGCAATAATGACTGCGGTAGAATGAATATGATCCATACAAAAACGAACCGCTTCGTCATAGTCTGCGTCGGTTGCTTCTTTGGATATTTGAATAGGTGATAGTTTGTTTTTTTCAAGTGCAACTGCACGCTCTTTTTCCATGTAAGCGCCACGCACCAATTTTAAACCTAAAATAAAACCCTGCGCTTCTGCAATTTGATGAGAGATGCGCAAAAAATGTAAACGGTCGTGACGATACAACTGAATCGTATTAAATACAACGGCTTTTTGTTTGTTAAACTCCGCCATCATTTCCATCGTTAAACGATCGATAGGATCTTGAATCCAACTTTCTTCTGCGTCAACAAGTACGCCAATATTTTTTTCGGCAGCAGCTTCACAAATAGCGTACATGCGCTCTCTCACCCTATCCCAGGCCGCTTGTTCAATTTCATTGTCATGAATGCCACTGCGCAAACGAGGTGCTTCATGTAGCGTTTGTAATAGTTCATGACTTGCCAGACCTGTTACTTTAATACTAATAAATGGAATATTTTTTTGTGATGCGGCATGATTGATTACATCAATAAAAACCTGTGTTGCATGATCAAAATTTTCTTCGCCTTCTTTTCCTTCTACACCGTAATCTAATATTACATCTACATTGTGCTCCGCAAGCATTTGAGCTACTGGAATGGTCTCTGCCAAGGTTTCACCGCCAACAAATTGTTTGAATATGGTATTTCGAATAATGCCTTTAATAGGTAGGCCCGCCTTTAAGAGTGCAGGAACAATTCTTGTACCCAACTGAACAAGTTTTGGGTAGCCCATAAAACCAAATAAAAGCTTCGCACTTTTTAAAGCCTTGGTAGACTTATAGGCAAAAGCATTTTGGGTATTCTCAAATGAAATATTCATCGCTAACAATTGTTCGTGACCGCGAATATCGGAACAGGTCGCAATATAAAAAAGAAATTATAGTAGGTAGGCTAAAATGTAGCCTTGTCGTGTTAGATAGCCTGATGATTAAAAGGCTGTAACACCATTTCACTCACCACCCCAGATCTAGGCTGCTGGCACAAAAACCAAATGGCCCTGGCTGCTTCTTCTGCCACAATCATTTTATCTTTTTGAACCCTTAAATCGATGGTATCCCAAAAAGGACTATCCACCCCACCCAAAAAGAGGTTAGTGATTCTGATTTCGGTACGTTTTACTTCTTCTCTAATGCTTTGCATCATACCTACAATACCGTATTTACTGGCGCTGTATGCAGCCGCTCCGGCCATGGGTACTTTGCCAAGTACGCCCGGAATATTAATAATAAGGCCTTTTTTAGCTTCTTTCATAGCAGGCATAACGGCTTTAACGGCGTTAAAACTGCCCACTAAATTAATTTGAAGGGAATCTATGAAGTCTTGGTGGGTAAGTGTTTCTAGGGGCTTAATAATGCCCACTCCTACTGCATTGATAAGGATATCCACCCCACCGCCAGTAACAACCTGACTAACGGCCGCTTCAACGGCAGCAGCATCTGTTATGTCTACTGTAAAATATTGTCCCTGCGGAACCGACAACCGGGCCGCAACTTCCTCTAATTTTTGTGCATTTCGAGCTAATAAAAACACGGTGGCGCCACCGCCAATTAATAGTTCAGCTACTTTTGCGCCAATACCGCCTGTTGCACCAAATAAGAGTACGCGTTTTCCTTTTATCGTTTCCATAACTTTGTTTTTGAGTATAACAAGACATGGCCAGTTTTGTTTGCCCATCAATAAAATAAGGGTCGTATTAAATAATTAAAGAAATTGGGGCATGGAAATTTTAAAAATAGAAGTTTATAAATATTCGATTCCGATGGTGCCGTTTACCATTGCAACGGGCACCATGCATTTTGCACAAAACATACTGATTCGCATACATACAAACACAGAGCATATTGGAGTTGGCGAGTGCTCTGCCTTTCCAATGATTGTTGGTGAAACGCAGGCTACCTGTTATGAAATGGCAAAAGATTTTGCAGCCATTTGGAAAAATAAAAATGCACTTGATATTGACGCAAGATGTGCAGAACTAGATTTATATACGGCGCGCAACTATACCGCTAAAAGTGCATTTGATATGGCCTTGTATGATTTAGCTGCAAAAAATGCAGGCCTTCCTTTGTATGCATATTTAGGAGGTACAAAAAAAGATATTGAAAGTGATTTAACCATTGGCATTGATACGCCTGAAAATATGGCGGAGACCGCGGCAAAATTTGTAGCTGATGGTGTGCGCATGATAAAAGTAAAACTTGGTAAAGATCCTGCAACCGATATTGCGCGTATTCAAAAAATTAGAGCAGCGGTAGGGCCGGGTATTATTCTTCGTATAGACGCCAATCAGGGCTGGTCTTATGATGACGCCGTTACCGCGCTTACTGGACTTGGCGCTTATGATATTCAGTTTTGCGAGCAACCCATGCGCAGTTTTAACGATCATTTACTCCCCGCACTTTGCAGCATTTCTCCCATTGCTATTATGGCCGACGAAAGTGTATATACCCATCATGATGCGGAAAGAATCATTGCGAATAAAGCCTGCGCTTCTATCAATATTAAACTAGCCAAAAGCGGTGGCATTAAAGAAGCACTTGCCATCAATAAAGTTGCAGAAGTCGCAGGCATTCCTTGTATGCTCGGTGGCATGTTAGAAAGTAGACTTGCCCTGAGTGCAAAAGTGCATTTGGCCATGAGCCTTGACAATATCAAATACTACGATTTAGATACCTGCTTACTTGGACACAAAATAGACCCGGTGATTGGTGGCGCCAAATACAATGGTATGCATTTGGAACTTACAAACGCGCCGGGCATTGGTGCTGATGTGGATCCTGCATTTTTGCAAACACTGGAACAGGTTATTATCTAGTTTGAGCCGCATGAACAAATTACGGAGTGGCTTTGTTACCTTTGCTATAAATACCAACTACTATGGAAGCAAAAAAAGCGAGTGAGAGTTTTATTGTAATGAATGAACTGGTTCTTCCAAACGATACCAATACTTTTGGAAATTTAATGGGAGGACGACTCATGTACTGGATGGATATTGCATCCGGCATGGCCTCAGGTAAACACTGCAATTTACCTAGCATGACCGCTTCTGTAGATAATATTAGTTTTAAAAATCCAATCAAGCTTGGTAACATCGTTCATATAGAAGCGCATGTGTGTAGAGCGTTTACCACTTCTATGGAAATTTATGTAAAAGTGTGGGGTGAAGATTTACAGAAAAAAGAGAAATACGAAAGCAACGAAGCCTACTTTACATTTGTTGCGCTAGATCCTAATAATAGACCTACTGCTGTTCCGCAATTGATTCCAGAAACCGATTTAGAAAAAAGATTGTTTGATGGCGCGCTCAGACGCAGACAACTTCGTTTGATTCTTGCAGGAAAAATGAAGCCAGATGATGCCAATGAATTAAAGGCGTTGTTTATTAAAGAGTAATTGCGACAGCAATTAGCGCGACAGCAATTAGCGCGACAGCAATTAGCGCGACAGCAATTAGCGCGACAGCAATTAGCGCTGCCTTACTTTCCCATTTGTGCTAGCAAATGATGTCTGCCTTTTAACATGTAGTCTTTACTTTGTTCTATCGCGTCCATTACTTGAGAAAGAATTTCTTCTACCGGTGCTGTATAATCAATCACCATGGGCTCTTTAAACCTTACCGATAATATAGTTCCGCGCTTTTTAAACGCCAATCCTTTTTTATCAAAGGCTCTCCAAAAACCATTGATCACCACAGGTATAACAACGGGCTGATTATTTTTAATGATGTGCGCAGTGCCTTTACGGCCTGGCGCAAAAGGCTTGGTGGTTCCTTGCGGAAAAGTAATTACCCAACTATGGTGTAGGGCCTGATCAATTTTTTGCGTATCAGCACTGTCTCTTTCACGAGACACATCTTGACCTTCCGCGCGCCAAGTTCTTTTAACGGTAAGGGTACCGCAAAGCTTAAATAATTTAGTAAGCCAATTGGCATTCATGGTTTCTGCAGCAGCTACCATGTATACATTGGTGAATGGATTGAGTAAATAAAACGGAAGCCCTAGGCGGTTATGTTTTCTCCATTTAACAGCACAAAAAATATGAACGAAAGCAATAACATCGGCAAAATAAGTTTGATGATTGCTTACAAATAAAACGTTCTTTTTAGGGAGGTTAAATAAATTTTCAGTGCCCTCTATTTTTACTTTATTGATTAATACCAAGCCAGGATATGTAATAAAACCAACCACCGCATA
>CAJBRT010000078.1 GCA_903958045.1 uncultured Bacteroidota bacterium
CAAATAATTTAGTAGGATCTCGATCTAAACCGTTCACCAAGTTAATTCCACCATCGGTTCCAAAACTTGGTACTAATTTTCCGGTTGTTGCATTTACACAAAATACAATGGGGCCAACTGTATAAATGATTCGCTTATCATTTTCATTTTCCCAATAAGCTACCCCCCTGTTCATATTTACACTAGTTCTATGCCATGTTTTATTGGCGGCAGAATCGGCAGGATTAAATGTCCATATTTCTTTACCGGTTGCCGCGTTAACCGCAAATAATTTTAATTTAGGTGACACACCATACATTACGCCTTCAACTATAATTGGATTGCACTCCATTGGGCCAAATTTGGTGCTATCATTATTTTCGGTATGGTAGACCCATGCAACACCCAGTTTGGCATAATTGGTTGTATCGATTTGCTGTATGGCCGAGTATTTCAAATTTTCACTTCCGCCCCCTGTTTTAGCCCATGATAAATAAGTTGGTTGCTTAGGGTCGCAAGCAAGCATAAGTATGGACACTGACAAAAAAAGAAGCCATTTATTAGTTGGATGGGGCATATGGGTTATTTGTGCCTAAAATGTGTGGTAAACTACTTATTTTAACGGTAATTTGACAATAATTATAGGCTTTAATGGGACCGAATTTTAAAAAATAGGTCCCAAAAATGAGTACCTTTGTAGAATGCGACTGTACCAAACCATAAAACAACTTTTAGCTCTGGCTATGCTGGTTGTTTTTGCGTTTAGTATTACGCCGCAAAAAACCATTCACGACTTTGTAGCGGGGCACGCTGATCCAACCAAATGTGATGTTCACATTAAAGCGCCTATCGAGCAGGTTGAAAAAGCGCAACTACATTGTACATTTGATTTTCAAGTAGCTACTACTCCATTTGTTAGTTACCATTTTACAGTTTTAATTCCAACACCTACAGAGGCAAGGGCACAAAACGACACCTACAAAGAAACGCAGATTTATACGGTTCATATTTCTAAAGAATCGCGTGGTCCACCTAGTTGCTAATATTTTATAGCAGAATTTTATTTTCTTTTTTTCGGTATTCAATTTTATTATTTTGAACGTAACTAAATGTATTGTGTCATTGTGCATAATGACATGTCTAACAATTTTTCAAGCCAAGGCCCAAAAATGTAATTTGGTGCTTTCGGGCGTTGTGATGGATGCATCTAATAACGCGCCACTTGAAAAAGCGGTGGTGGAAATAAAAGAGTTAGGCCTAAAATTTATTACAGATATAGAAGGCCATTACCATTTTTACAATTTGTGTAAGGGCAGCTACACCATTGTGGTAAACCACATGAGTTGTGATAGTATCAAATATAAATTAACAGTACAGCAAAATATCATTCAAAATTTTAAACTGCCACATGCCATTAATGAACTAGAAAATGTGAGTGTAAACGCTAAAAGAGACCTCAACATAAATACCATTAAAGAGGTGTTAAGTAGCAAAGTTGTAGATGCCACCAGAGGGCAAAGTTTAGGGGAAGTATTGAGCCGCGCTAATGGCGTTACTGTTTTACAAACAGGTAGCACCATATTTAAACCTGTAATACATGGACTTCATAGCCAGCGTGTGCTGCTTATTAATAATGGCGTTAGGCTTGAGAGTCAACAATGGGGCAGCGATCATGCACCTGAAATTGACCCTTTTATTGCCGAAAAATTTACCATCATTAAAGGCGCAGGTGCACTCCGTTATGGAAACGATGCCATAGCAGGCGCGGTATTAATTGAACCAAAAGCTCTACCAAAGGGGGCTCAAACAAATGCCGAATTTAACACGGGTTATTTTTCTAATAACAGGCAATATGTAATGAGCGGCATGTATGAATCGTCTCCGGTTAAACATCCTGATTTTAGTTACCGAATTCAGGCCACTTATAAAAAAGGAGGCAATGCAAGAACGCCTAACTACTGGCTATACAACACAGGTTTACAAGAGTTCAATTATTCGGCAAGTGCTGGATTAAGAAAAGAGAAATACAATACCGAAATATTTGTGAGTAGTTTTAACACGGATCTGGGCATTTTTATAGGCTCCCATGTAGGCAATTTAAGTGATTTGCAAAACGCCATTCAACTCAGTAAACCCTTACAAAATATTGATGCGTTTAGTTACACCATTGGTAGGCCCAAACAAAATGTACAGCACTATACGGTAAAGTCAAAATCTCAGATTTATTTACCCAATAATAGTAAGCTCAATCTTTTACTAACGTATCAAAAAAACCTACGTAAAGAGTATGATAGGGCTTTACTCAGTAATAGACCAGAGTTAGATTTAGACATTTCTACCACCAGTGCCGACATTAATTATGAGACGGGCCCCAATAAAAAAATAACGAGCAATATAGGTACCGTAGTAATGCTCCAAGAAAATATCTGGGCAGGTAGCAGGTTTTTTATACCAAATTTTCGCACACAAAACATTGCGCTCTACAGCATTCATAATTACAACGTAAACAATTGGATGTTTGACGCAGGTGCCAGATTTGATTATAGACACTTAACGACTTACCGGAATAAATCCGATAGCGTTTCTGCTGCTGACCGTACGTTTGGCAACGTATCTGGAACCCTTGGCGCTACCTATAAAATAACACCTCACTTTAAATGGCTGATCAATGGCGCTTATGCGTGGAGAGCACCGCAAGTAAATGAACTGTATGTAAATGGTTTACACCATGGTACCGCAAGTTTTGAAATTGGTGACTCCAAATTAAAAAGTGAAAAAGCGATTAACCTCTCTACACAGTTAAAATATCAAACCGATAGTAGCTGGCAGTTTGACCTTGGTTTTTATAATAATATCATAACTGATTTTATTAACCTAACGCCATCGGTTCCTGCTACTTTAACGTTAAGAGGGGCCTATCCTACTTTTAGATTTGTGCAAAGCAATGCGGTGTTAAGAGGCATCGATTTTAGTGTACATAAAACACTTAATCGTTCATGGATGGCGG
>CAJBRT010000079.1 GCA_903958045.1 uncultured Bacteroidota bacterium
CTAATTTCCTTTTCTTCAACTTTTACTATTTCCTTCCTTGATAGGGCTATGATTGTTAAGATATGGTTGTATGCATACACCGCCCCTAGGGCAGGTGATTTTGTATTTAATAGTTGCTCATTTTGAACAAAGAACTTATTATAAACGCTACGCCCACGGGTGTAGAAATTGCTTTGCTAGAAGACAAAAAACTAGTAGAGCTGCACAACGAAAATACCGATGCAAATTTTGCAGTAGGTGACCTTTACTTAGGTAAAGTAAAAAAATTAATTCCCGGACTCAATGCTGCATTTGTAGACGTTGGTTTTGAGAAAGATGCATTTTTACATTACTCTGATTTAAGTCCTTATGCTAAGTCCATTATAAAGTATACGCAGGCCGCCATGTCTGACAAGAGTGAACATGGATTTGATTTTGCGCGCTTTCAATCGGAGCCTGAAATTATCAAAACAGGAAAAATAAACGAAGTATTAAATGGTAAGCCAAACGTACTCGTTCAAATTTTAAAAGAACCCATTGCGGCAAAAGGGCCTCGTTTAAGTTGCGAACTTTCTTTACCTGGTAGATTTGTTGTAGTGACGCCTTTCAATGAAATTGTAGCGGTCTCTAAAAAAATTCATTCTTCTGAAGAAAGAAAAAGATTACACAAAATTGTAGAAGCCATTAGACCTAAAAATTTTGGCGTGATTGTGCGTACGGCTGCAGAAGGTAAATCCACAGCAGAATTACACCAAGACATGTTATCACTTGTTGAAACATGGAAAACCATTCAAGCCAATTTAAAAGGAGCTGCTGCACCTGTTCGCATTCTAAGTGAAGAAACAAAAACAACAAGTATCTTACGAGATTTGCTTAGCGCCGATTTTAATAGGATTGTTGTAAACGACAAATCACTCCACGAAGTAACGCAGCGTTATATTCAGCGCATTGCGCCTGATAAAACAGATATCGTAACACAGTACAAAGATGGTCTTCCTATTTTTGATCATTTTGGTGTAACCAAACAAGTGAAAGCTTCATTTGGCAAAACCGTTAATCTTCCAAGTGGTGCTTATTTAATTATCGAGCACACCGAAGCACTACATGTTATTGATGTTAATAGTGGCTATAAGAGCGTGAGCAATAGTCAAGAAGAAAATGCATTAGAAACAAATTTAGAAGCAGCAGAAGAGATTTCTAGACAATTACGACTCAGAGATATTGGTGGTATTATTGTGATTGATTTTATTGACATGAAACTTCCTGACAATAAAAGAAAAGTACAGGAAGCCATGGATACTTTTATGAAGGCAGATCGTGCAAAACATTCGGTACTTCCTATTTCTAAATTTGGCCTATTGCAAGTAACGCGTCAAAGAATGCGTCCAGAAGTAAATATCAATACTTCTGAAAATTGCACGGCTTGCAATGGAACCGGAAAAATGACTTCCGCTTTATTATTAGAAGATGAAATAGAAAATAAACTGGTTTACTTGGCATCTCATGCCCATAAAAAGCTTCAAATGGTGGTTCACCCTATTATTGCGGCCTATTTAACCAAAGGGCTGTTTAGCAACAAACTAAGCAAAATGCGTAAAAAGCATGGTGTAATGCTCAGTTTGGAGGAAAATACCAACTACCACAG
>CAJBRT010000080.1 GCA_903958045.1 uncultured Bacteroidota bacterium
ATATTGTCACCACCTCTTTTAGACATATAAATAGTTAGCAGTAAATACAAAGGGCCAAAAATAAAACCAGGTATAATTGGCGGAATAATAAAAAGTCCAATTTTAATGGTAGGGTCTAAAAACACGCCAGCAAATACAACGGCAGACACTGCTCCTGAAGCACCAAGACTTCTATAATTATTATTATTGCGATGCATAATATACGTTGGTATTAAGCAAACAACAAGCGCAGTTAGGTACATGGCCAAATAGAGGGCTTTGCCATTTTCATTGAATAAAACAATAAAATATTTTTCTACAAAATCGCCAAACATGTAAAACGAAAACATGTTAAATGCTAAATGTCCAAGATCGGCATGAATAAATCCATTGGTAATAAAACGCCACCACTCATTGTCTCTACTAATAGCTGGCGGATAAAAAATAAAATCGTTGATTACTTTTTGATTGGCAAAACCAAATAAAGAAAGTGCAACGGTAATGACCAAAAGCGTAAGGGTAATGGTATACATAAATTAGTTGTGGTGGTATTTTTCGTTTCTTAAAATGGTACAAGCGCGGTAAACCTGCTCTGCTAAAATAAGCCTTACCAGCATGTGCGGAAATACAAGCGGAGATAAGCTCCAGCAAAAATTAGCTCTTGTAAAAATGGTTTCATCTACTCCATAAGCACCGCCAATTAAAAAAACAATTTTGCGCGTGCTTTCATTGGCCCTCTGTTGCAAAAAACTAGCCAGCTTGGGCGACGTAAAAGTTTGTCCTCTTTCGTCTAGTAGCACTAAATAGTCGGAAGGGTCTAGGCCTTGTAAAATAATGGCCGCTTCTGTTTTTTTTAGAGCCGCTTCCGATAAACTGCCCGCATTTTTGGGTGGGCTAATGATTTGCCAGCTAGCCGGAAAATAATTAGTGATGCGCTTGGAAAAGTCTTCGATGCCCAGTTTAGCATACGATTCATGCGGTTTGCCAACAGACCAAAGCTCAATTTTCATGCGGGTAATTAATTTCGCACTAAATTTAGGCTTTTAAAATATAGTATGCGTCATTTATTGCTAATGTTGGTCTGTTTCATGTTGTTTTTTGTGGCTAGGGCACAGGAGCAAGCTGTTATCGATTCAGTTACAAAGGCAAAAAGAGTTAAGTTGGTGGCTTCTATTTTTGGAGGTACTTATGGAGCATCCTTTATATCCCTCAACAAAGCATGGTACGCCAATTATCCAAGAAGTCGTTTTCAATTTTACAACGACGGAAAAGAGTGGCTTCAAATGGATAAAGTAGGACATTTTTATTCGAGTTACAACCTTGCGCGCATTAGTCATAAAGGTTGGACCTGGACAGGTATCCCAGAAAAAAAAGCGGTGGTGCTATCGGCATTAACGAGTGTTTCTTATTTAACCATCATAGAAACCATGGATGGGTTTTCAAAAAATTGGGGATGGAGCTGGTATGACGTAACTGCAAATACAGCAGGCGTTTTGTTGTGGAGTGCACAGGAATTAAAATGGAAAGAACAAAAGTTTCGTTTAAAATATAGTGCGCATTATACGAATTACGCAGATCCCATGCTGCAAGCACGTGCCAATAATTATTTTGGAAAATCTTTACCTGAACGTTTTTTAAAAGATTACAATGCACAAACTATTTGGTTAAGTGCCAATGTAAAAAGTCTTTGGCCGGAAGCGAAAGTGCCTAAATGGTTAAATATTGCTGCCGGATATGGGGTGGACAATACATTTGGTGGTTACGAAAACAAATGGATCGTGAATACTCCTACTGCTAGTTACACCTATGAACGCCCAGATTTAAAAAGAAGTCGCCAATATTATTTGTCTATCGATGTAGATTTTGAACGCATTAAAACAAATAAAAAATGGGTGAGAGGTGTGCTTACTTTTTTAAATTTTATCAAACTACCTGCACCTGCTATCTCGCTTAGTAATGGAAAATTGAGTGGGAGCTGGTTGTATTTTTAATTAGCCTTTTCTTAGATATTTTGTAAGGATCACAATGGTTTGTCCTTCAATTTTTCCTTCAATTTGTTCGGTGTTGTCTGCTACCAGTCTAATGTTTTTAACCACAGTACCTAGTTTGGCATTTAGTGTAGAACCTTTTACATCTAATGATTTTGTAAGCACCACCGTATCGCCATCTTGTAAGATCATGCCATTGCTATCTTTGTGTAAATCCACACTGCCATCATTTTCATGATCGCCTGTTGATTTTGCCCAAGCCATGGTATCATCATCAAAATACATCATGTCAAGTGCGTCTGCAGCCCAACTTTGATCCTTTAATCTATTTAATAAACGCCAGCTTACAACTTGTACCGCCGGAACCTCACTCCACATCGCTTCATGTAAACAAGCCCAGTGCGTACTATCTAGTTCTTCTTTTTTATTGATTTGAGCAGTACATTTTGAGCAAATGAGAATGCCTTCTTCGTTGTTTGTGGGAACTTCGTATACACTTAAGTTAACAGTTGATTTACAAAGTTCGCAGCTGTTACCGCTTCGCGCAATGAGGTCTTTCTCGTTTTTCATGATTGCTTGTTGAGGATGTTATTTGCGCGAATGTAAGGAATTTGTGGGGGTTTGCTTTTAGGATGCTCGCTCACTTCGTTCGCTCGTTCCTTTCGTAGTGGGCTTACGCAAAGCCTCGCAAGTTGCTCAGCTTTTTTTACAAATGTTTTTTATATGGCGCCTTGACGCTACCGCGTCTGGCGAGTGGCTATCACGCGCTTACTTTTGCCTTTGGCAACGCCGCGCATAATAGCGACTCGCCTGCACTTCGTGCAGGCGCCATGGGGTTACTTCATAAAAAAAGCCTCACATTTCTGTGAGGCTTTGTGACCGCGTTAGGATTCAAACCTAAAACCTTCTGATCCGTAGTCAGATGCTCTATTCAGTTGAGCTACGCAGCCATTACCCTAAGGGGTTGCAAATATAATCTCTAAAAGATTAACGGCAAAAAAGGAATGCTTTTTTATTCAAAATTATAGGCCATAAAGGCTTGCAGCGATTGATTCTGCTAGTTTTTTAGGCAATAACCATACTAAAAAGGCCCCCAGTTGATTAACAAAACCGGTTATTACTTCGGGTTTCTTGTTAAATAACGCAGTTACAGCTATGGCAGCTACTGCTTCCGGTGTCATATTCACTTTTTCGGCGGTTTTAAGCGCTTTTACGCCCACATCGGCTCTGTTGGCAAAGTTGGTATCGGTAGAGCCTGGACTTGCCGCTGTAACGGATACACCGGTGTTTTTGAGCTCATGTCTGAGGCCTCTGCTAAAACTTAACACAAAAGATTTAGAAGCTGCATACGCTGTTAAGCCAGGTACTGCTTGGTAAGCAGCAGAACTCGCAATATTTAAAATATAAGCAGGTGCATTTTTTGTAAGCATTGGGAGTAATGCTGCTGTTAAGGCAACGGGCACTTCCATATTTACACGCATCATTTCGAGATGGTCGTTGGCACTATATTTTGTAAAAGGGCCACTTAATCCATAGCCTGCATTGTTTACAAGTATGCCCACATGATAATTGTTGGACGTAATCCAGTCCATTAAAATTTGTGTGGCACCCACTTTACCTAAATCGAGTGCTAGGTAATGAGCGGCAACACCATAGGTATTTGAAAGGGTAGTAGCGTGTTCTTGTAAAGATTTTTCATCTCTTGCTACTAAAAGTACTGGGTACTTTCTTTTTGCAAGTTCTGTGGCAATACATTTACCAATGCCTTTGCCTCCGCCAGTAATTAATGCAAATGGCATCATAATCAGAAAATATTAATGGTGAACCTTGCCCGTAAATCTATGGTAGAAAGGGGTTTTGCTGTTTTCGTTTTTTGGCTTGTATTTACCCGTAACAATTGGAACATACATTACACGGCGTCTGCTGGCTTCACCAAAATTAGGGGATTGCTTAACGCGGTGCCATAAACGGCCATCATGAACCGATAAATCACCAGCATTGATATTAAAGCCAACTTCACGCGGATCGTCATTATTGTCTAAGAAATACTTTTTACCAAAGAGTAATTTAAACATGCCTTGTGTATGCGTACCAGGTATTACCCTAAGGCCACCATTGTCAAAAGCGCAAGTGTCTAAGTGTATACCAACGTTAAGCATTGGCATAATTTTTTGACCCATAAATAAATCTCGAGGACTATCGGTGTGCCAACCCATTTGTGTAAACGAACTATTTGGGGTATTGATATAGTTATTAATGACTAAACCATCCTTTTCATTTTCTGCAATACGACCTTCGTAAGGATGTAAAAATGCAGTTAATGCTTGTAAGCGCTGGTCTGCTAGCAATTGTTTTAAAGGGTCGCTATGCAGTGAGCTAAAACAAAAGCGCTGAATGGTGGTGTTGCCTTTATCGTCTTTACCAAACTTTAAAGGGATACCATTTACTTTTTCCTTTTTTTCTGCGAGCCACTGCGCTTCTAATCTTTGTTGCTCTGCTATATAAGTTGCTACCTGTTCCTTGGGTAAATAATTTCTAAAAACGATCACACCGTGTTCCTTAAAAAAGGCCAATTGTTCATCTGTAACAGCATCGCCCAGTTCAAAACTGCTGTCCCATATTTTCACGCTTACTTTACTCATTTAATTAATTATATGTGTCTTAATCGTTAAGTAATGATTAATAAATTGTTACCAGTCGAAAGACATTGAACATACAAAGTTAATCAATACATTAAAAAAAAGCTAGTTTTTTGGCCCCTAAATAGATGAAATATGTAAAAAGAAAGGCTGCAAATACATCAATACTGTAATGAATGTGCTGGACCATTACCAAAATCCCCACTAAAAAAGAAGCGGCTAAAGCAATGATTTTGTCCCATTTATGCTCTAAACACAGAAAAAATAGGAACATATTACCGGTATGGCCCGAATAAAACAGGTCTTTGGTGATAAAAATGCCATTTCCACCATAGGCAATGTTGGCGATCGGGTCTTTGAGTACAATGAGACCTGGTGGAGGATGTAAGGGAAGTAGGCTGATGGTTAGAACTCGAAGCACACACATTAAAATAAAGCCATATGCAACTACTAGAAATAACCTTGGATTTTGGTAGATTCTGTAAAACACTAATAGCACCACGCTCCAAATAATTGCAAAAGTAGGAATCGAAACATCCATTGCAGGAATAGCATCAAGTACAAAGTCTTGTAACACCATGCCTTCTCTTTTTTCTATGAATGCAAAAAAGGTGGGTAGCAATATTAAAATAATAGCTACCAATAAAAGGGCAATGATGGTTTTATATCTAAAACGTTTGTGTTGCCACGCTTCCAACCAAGATATTTGACCTTTTAATAATGCCATCTCACAAATGCTTCAATGGCTGCATATTTAGTTTGACCTAAGGCAGCATACAATTGTGCGGTATTGGCATTGCGTGTTTCTGCTCTTTGCCAAAATTCGCGCATATCAGATCCTTGGAAAGGAACACTGTCTTTTTGTGATTGATGTATAAAGATACCAAAACGTTTTTTAATCACCTGGTCGGGACTCATAGGAATCGCCATTTCAATGTCTGCAATATCCCACTCTTGCCAAGCACCTTTGTACAACCAAACCCAGCAGTCTTTAACCCAAGCATCACCTGCGGCTTTTAATCGGCGCATACTTTCAAATACAACGTCTAAGCAAACTTTGTGTGTGCCATGTGGATCCGCTAAATCGCCAGCGCAATAAATTTGATGCGGCTGAATTTTTCTTAAAAGTTCCATGGTTTGAAGCACATCTGCTTCACCCATTGGATTCTTTTCTATTTTACCTGTTTCATAAAAAGGTAAATTTTGGAAATGATATTGATGTTCTTTTAAACCAACGTATCTACACGTTGCTTTTGCTTCACATTGTCTGATAAGTCCTTTAATGGCTCTAATTTCAGGAGAATCTAAACCACCTTTTTGTTTGGTGGCAATATAATTACGTGCAGCTTGTAAAATTTCTTGACTCTTTTTATTGTCGATACCAAATAAGTCTTCGAAACCAACAGCAAAATCTAAAAAGCGTGTTACAAACTCGTCCGATACAGCAATATTTCCACTGGTTTGATAGGCTACATGTACTTCGTTACCCTGATCATGTAAACGCATAAACGTTCCACCCATGCTAATGATATCATCATCGGGGTGTGGTGAGAATATCAAACATTTTTTTGGATACGGATTGCTTCTTTCTGGATGTTTAGGTATAACAGCGTTGGGTTTGCCAGCTGGCCAACCAGTTAAGCTATCCCTGAGCATATAAAATACTTCTAAGTTAATTTCGTACGCATCACTTTTTTCTACGAGTAAATCTGCTAACCCATTTTCGTTGTAGTCTTTGGCAGTTAGGCTTAATACTTCTTTGCCAAGTTTTAATGAGAGCTCAATTACGGCGCGCTTCATTAATTTTTTATCCCACACACAGTTACCGGTTAACCACGGCGATTTAATGCGTGTTAATGATTCAGAAACGGTGGTGTCTACAATAAATTTACAATCAGGATGCTCTTGTAAAATACTAGCAGGAACCTGGTCTGTTACATCGCCTTCGGCAGCTTTGGTAATAATGTCACCTTTGTTGCCAAATGCCATGAGCAAAATACGCTTCGATTGCATAATGGTGCCAATACCCATCGTTACTGCAAGACGTGGCACTTTTGATAGATGCGAAAACTCGTACGCATTAGCAAGTCTGGTATTATTGGCAAGGTTTACAAGTCTTGTTTTTGAAATGATACTAGAACCTGGTTCGTTAAAACCAATATGGCCATTACCACCAATCCCTAAAATTTGCAAATCGATGCCGCCTGCATTTACGATGGCTGCGTCATACTCAGCGCAATATTTTTTAATTTCTTCTTTGGGCCATTTACCACTTGGGATATGAATGTTTTTTGCATCGATATCGATGTGGTTAAATAAATGATGATGCATAAAGCTCCAATAGCTTTGAGGGGCATCTTGATCTATTGGAAAATATTCATCTAAATTAAAAGTGATCACATTTTTAAAACTCAGTCCTTCCTCTTTGTGCAGTCTTACCAGCTCTTTGTATAATTTAATAGGAGTAGAGCCCGTTGCTAAACCAAGCACACAAGGCTTGCCTTGTGCAGCTTTTTCTTTAATAAGTGCAGCTATTTCCTGTGCAACAAAAGCAGATCCTTCAATTGGGGAAGGAAAAATTTGGACTGGAACTTTTTCAAATGCGTCTATCATATCTTATCGGTATTGCTATATAAACTAGTTATTCTCTGGGTTAAAATAAGCTTTGCTATAATTGATTTTAAAATTATCGTAACGCTTAAACTCATGTAATAATTTCTTTTCAAAAGCAGGCCAGCTTTTATTTTCTTTAGAAGCCCATAACACTTCACTTAATGCACTCATACGTGGGAATACCATGTACTCTGCTTTTGCCGTATTGTTCATGTATTCTGTCCAAACGTTTGCTTGTGCACCAAGTACATATTTGTGATCGGCAGGATCCATTTCTTTTGGAAGTGGTTCGTAGCTGTATACTTTTTGAATAGTGGTATATCCGCCAATAGTAACTGAATCTTCTTTTTTGTTTTGTTGGTGGTCAAAATACATCCAGCCACCTGGTGTCATAATTACCGTGTGTTTTTCTTTAGCGGCTTCGATACCCCCTTTTTCACCACGCCAGCTCATTACGGTTGCGTTAGGAGCAAGGCCACCCTCTAAAATTTCATCCCATCCAATAATTTGACGGCCTTTGCTGTTCAAATATTTTTCGATGCGGCCAATAAAATAACTCTGTAAACCATGTTCATCTTTTAAGCCTTTTTCTTTAATTAGTTTTTGGCAAAATTCAGACCGCTTCCATGATTCTTTTGGACACTCATCACCACCAATATGAATATAGGTAGAAGGAAATAATGCCATTACTTCATCAAGTACATTTTGTAAAAAAGTAAACGTGTTGTCTGATGGTAAAAACACATCATCAAATACGCCCCATGTTTCTTGTACAATTTTAGTGCCTGGCTTTTTTAAAGCTTCTAGTGTTGCAGCACTGTGCATGGTTGGAATGGCTGGGGTTGATTCGTTTGGAAAACAACTAAGTTCTGGATATGCAGCAATAGCAGCACTCGCATGACCGGGCATTTCAATTTCAGGAATGATGGTTACAAATCTATCAGCTGCGTATTTTACAATTTCTTTGATTTGTGCTTGGGTATAATATCCACCATATCTAGTATTGTTACTTCCTTTACCAGGGTAACGACCAATGATATTAGCGTTACGGAAGCCACCAACGGTTGTTAACTTCGGATATTTTTTGATTTCAATTCTCCAACCTTGGTCTTCGGTTAAATGCCAATGAAACGTATTTAATTTATACATGGCAATAAAGTCGATGTATTTTTTTACAAAGTCCATTCCAAAAAAGTGACGGCCTTCGTCTAAATGCATCCCTCTATACACAAATCTTGGTTGATCTTGAATGCTAACAGCAGGAATATTTAAAGTAGCAGCTTTTTGAATTGGTAATAATTGAATGAGCGATTGTACGCCATAAAAAACACCTTCTTCATTGGCACCTTTAATGGTAACGCCATTACTAGTTGATTCTAGTGTATACGTTCCTTTGGGGGCATTGCCATTTGTATTTACTAAACTAATTGCATTTTTAGCACCAGTACCCACACTTACTTTTAATTGAAAGCCATAAAACTGCTGCAAATACTTATTAAAAAAGTTAGCCGCTTTTTGTTGTCCCGCACTTTTAATTTGCAGCGTTGTTTTTGCTGAAATATTAAATGTGCCTTCATTTACTTTTAAGTTAGTAGGCTGCGGAATAATGCTCACTTCTTGAGCGTTTGCAAACATGCAAACTAGAAGGATGACTACTGTAAATACTTTTTTCATAGGGTATGCAATTATTGATTCTCTAAAATAAAAAAGATTCCTCGTTTTAAGGAATCTTTTAGGTATTTATATTAATATTTTGGCATTATTTGACCGTTGTGAGCTTAATTACGTTGGTTGGTAAGTGTTCTGCAATTGGGGTACTGCCGGTATTGACCACTACGTCACCCTCTTTTACAAAACCGCGCTCTTTTAAAATGTTAATTTGGTCAGTAACAATATCATCTAAACTTTCTTCTTCGGCGTAGTAAAATGCACGTACACCCCAGCTCAAACTCAATTGATTGACCAGCGATCTTTCTTTGGTAAAAATAAATAGAGGGGAAGAAGGTCTAAAGCTACTGAGCATAAATCCGGTATAGCCACTTTGCGTCATACCCACAAGTGCATTGGCACTTACGTCTTCCGAAATCTTACAAGCGTTGTAGCAAACGGCATCACTGTGAAATGATGGTGATTGCGGTTGTGGTTTTAAATCTTCGGAGCGGTTGTAACGGTATTCTGTTTTTTCAACTTCTCTAATAATCTTACACATGGTTTCTACCACTAGTGCTGGGTGGTTACCCGCAGCGGTTTCTCCAGAAAGCATTACGGCGTCTGCGCCTTCTAATACGGCGTTGGCAACGTCTGTAATTTCACTTCTGTTGGGCTTAACGCGGTCTATCATGCTTTCCATCATTTGGGTGGCAACAATAACCGGCTTACCTCTATGAATACATTTTCTAATGAGTTCTTTTTGAATCAGTGGAATACGCTCAACAGGAAGTTCAACGCCTAGGTCGCCACGTGCCACCATAATACCATCAGAAGCTAAAATAATTTCTCTAATATTGGTAAGTGCCTCAGGCATTTCAATTTTAGCAATGATTTTTGACTTGCTCTTATTTTTATCCAAAATACCTCTAAGCATTTCAATATCCGCCACTCTTTTTACAAAGCTAAGTGCTACCCAGTCTAACTCTTCTTTGATCATGAAATCAAGATCAATGATATCTTTTTCTGTTAAAGCAGGTAAAGAAATTTTTGTGTCTGGTAAATTCAAACCTTTTTTAGAAGAGATAATGCCACCAAGGGTTACCGTTACTTTAACGTCACCATTTGCTTCTACCGAAAGTACTTTCACTTCAATTTTACCATCATCAATCATAATGGTATTGCCCACTACTACATCACCAGCAAGGTTAGGGTAGGAGACATAAATTTTTTCGTGCGTACCAATGCATTTTTCGTTGGTAAGGGTTAATACATCACCCACTTTAGCATCTAGCGCGTTGTCTTTAATTTCACCCACTCTTAATTTAGGTCCTTGTAAGTCACCTAAAATGGCAATATTGTAAGGTTCCGTTTTATTGATGGTACGAATATGGTCGATGATGGTTTTTTTGTCTTCGTGGCTACCATGTGAAAAGTTTAAACGAAAAACGTTAACACCTGCTTTTACAAGTGCCAATAGTTGATCATATTTATCACAAGCTGGACCTACAGTTGCTACAATTTTTGTGCGGTGATCCATGTGTGCAAGACCTGCTTGCTTATCCATGTTTCTGTGTAGGTATTTCTCTAAATTTTTTGACATAATCTTTTCTTACTTAATTGCTTTTATTGCTTATTGGG
>CAJBRT010000081.1 GCA_903958045.1 uncultured Bacteroidota bacterium
CCGGTGATGCGGATGCGATGCTTTCGGGCCTTACTAAAAATTATGCCGAAGCCATTAGACCAGCGCTTCAAATTATTGGTACCGAAGAAGGTGTTAAAAAAATTGCCGGCATGTATTTATTATTAACCAAACGTGGCCCTATATTTTTGGCGGATACAACGGTTAATTTTAATCCAAATGCAGAGGAGCTAGCTGACATTGCCATGATGGTTGCTAAGGAAGTAAGAAACTTCAACATCACACCGCGTATTGCGATGCTTAGTTATAGCAATTTTGGTAGTTCAGATTCGCCAGAGGCTAAAATTGTTGCAGAAGCTACGCGTATCTTAAAGCAGCGCAATCCATCCTTAATTGTGGATGGTGAAATGCAGGCAAGTATGGCTTTCAATAAAGAAATTTTAAAAGACAATTACGGATTTAGTGATTTAGTAGATGAGGATGTTAACGTGCTTATCTTCCCTAATTTAACGTCTGGTAACGTTGCTTATAATTTATTAAAAGAAATTGGTGGAGCAGATGCCATTGGTCCTATTTTGTTAGGCCTGAAAAAGCCTGTACACGTGTTGCAGTTGGGTAGCTCTGTAAGAAGTATCATTAATATGGCACTTGTTGCAGTTGTGGATGCGCAATTAAAATCGCGCATAGATACAGACGACGCCGTTCAGCGCAGTAGCTGGTGGAAGCGCCTCAAAAAGAAAAACAAATAGTTACCTTATTCTAGTATATGAATTTAATTACGCATTTCGGGAATTATTTGCTCATGTTAAAAGGCATGTTTACGAAGCCCGAAAACCTGCGTATGTATTGGAAAGAGTTTGTGCATCAAGCAGTAGAAATTGGCATAGGTTCTTTACCCATTGTTGTGATCATCTCTGTTTTTTTAGGTGCGGTTACAACCGTACAAACAACCTACCAGTTAGTTAGCCCCCTCGTGCCGCTTTCTACTATTGCGCAAATTGTGCGTGATGGTTTGTTACTAGAATTATCACCAACCGTTGTCTGTATTGTACTTGCTGGTGTAGCTGGTAGTAAAATAGCGAGTGAACTGGGTAACATGCGTGTGAGTGAACAAATTGATGCACTCGAAATAATGGGTATCAATACTAAAAGCTATTTGATTTTGCCAAAAATATTGGCTTCTATGTTGGTGATTCCATGTCTCATTACACTTTCTGTGGCCCTTGGTATTTGGGGAGGTCGGTTGGCAGGACATTATACCGGGCTCATTTCTACAGATATTTACGATGCAGGCCTCCGCGAAAATTTAAATACTTTTTATATCAATTTTGCTCTTTATAAAGCCTACACATTTGCATTTATTATTAGTACTATTTCGGCGTATTATGGATATTATGTAAAAGGGGGTGCGCTTGAAATTGGTAGAGCCAGTACCAGTGCCGTTGTGGTAAGTTGCATTTTAATTTTAATTTCCGATTACATATTGGCATTACTTCTTTTAGGGTAAACTAATTTTATGACACCTAATTTTGCAGCGTTTCACGCATTAATTATGCATCCTATAAAATTTAGGTTGTATATGCTAGCTAAGCTTCCTATGGGATTTCTAGCGGGCCTTAAACTCATTCAATTAGAACCTGGCCAAGCTGCAGTGCAAGTAAAGTACAAGTGGCTTACACAAAACCCATTTGGGTCTATGTATTTTGCCGTCTTATCAATGGCCGCCGAATTTAGCAGTGGTATTTTATGTCTAGCCAATATTTATAAATCTGATCCGGCCATTAGTATGCTAGTGGTAAAAATGGAGTCTCATTTTTATAAAAAAGCGGTGGGCGTAATTACGTTTACCTGTTCTGATGGCGACGCCATTATTGATATTGTTAAAACAGCTAAAGAAACAGGCGAGGGCGTTACCATTGTTAGTAAATCTACTGGCGTCAATCAGAACGGCGAAGTTGTTGCCGAATTTTTTATTACCTGGAGTCTTAAAGCAAAGGCATCCAAAAGTCTAAAATCAAAATAGTTTACATGAAAATTTCCTTCCACGGAGCAGCGCAAACAGTTACAGGTTCAAAACATTTAATAACTCTCAAAAGTGGTTTTAAAATCTTACTTGACTGTGGGATGTTTCAGGGAATGGGCAGAGATACGCAAGTAATGAATAGTACGCTTGGGTTTGAAGCAGCTAGTGTAGATATTTTAGTGTTATCACATGCGCATATTGATCATTCGGGTCTTATACCTAAACTCTATAAAGACGGTTTTAGAGGAAAGATATTTGCAACGCCCGCTACTAAAGATTTAGCGGCGGTTTTACTCGAAGACTCTGCTGTTATTCAAAGAGACGATACAAAATTTATTAATAAACGTAGGGCCAAACAAGGACTTCCTCCATTTGAAGCACTCTATGATTTAGAGGATGCCGCAGAAGCACTCACTTTATTTGAAGTAGCTGCTTATGACAAATGGACAAACATTGCGCCTGGTGTAGAACTTTTATTTACAGATGCGGGGCACATTATTGGTAGTGCGTCAGTGCATTTAAAAATTACTGAAAATGGCGAAACCAAACAGATTAGTTTTAGTGGCGATATTGGGCGTTATAACGATGCTATTTTAAGAGCCCCTACTGTTTTCCCACAAGCCAATTATATTATTATTGAAAGCACCTATGGGAACAAGCTACACGACGAAGTGCACGGCACACCTGACAGTCTTTTGTCTTGGATTGAAAAAACTTGTATCCATAAAAAAGGAAAATTAATTATTCCAGCATTTAGTGTGGGCCGAACACAAGAGTTATTGTATGCGCTCAATCAATTAAGTATCGAAAAAAGACTGCCTCGTATTCCCATTTTTGTTGACAGTCCTTTAAGCAAAGAAGCTACTGAATTATTAAAACGTTATCCGCAATATTTTAATAAAACTGTTAGAAAAATAATGGAGCATGACAATGATCCATTTGATTTTGACGGGCTTACTTTTATAAGTTCTGTAGAGGAAAGTAAAAGACTCAACACGCTTGAACAGCCTTGTGTGATTATTTCGGCGAGCGGCATGGCAGATGCCGGAAGGGTGAAGCACCATATTATGAATAATATTGGAAGTAGAGATAATACTATTTTAATTGTTGGGTATTGTGAACCAAGATCATTAGGTGGTAGATTGTCTAGTGGTGTAGAGGAAGTAAAAATTTATGGCGAATATTATAAGGTTGCTGCCGAAATAGGACAGATGCGCAGTATGTCTGCGCATGGTGACTACGAAGATTTGTGCCAGTATTTAAGTTGTCAAAATCCAGAACTTGTGTCGCAGTTATTTATAGTACATGGCGACTATGAAGTGCAGCAGGATTTTGCTAAAAGGTTAGAGCGTAAAGGTTTTAAGGAAGTGATTATTCCGGAGATGCACCAAACTGTTCAATTAAGTAATACTTAATAAACATATACTTTGTTTAACATATTTGATTAAAAATATGCTTTTACCGGTTTTTTATTGACTATGACCGAGATTTTTACCTATTTTACCGATAGGCATGGTTCTGTCGTTTAAAAATATAATCTCAGGTACTAACAGAACATTACTAATTAATGTTATTTGGTATTTATTCCCAATGCTGGCATGTATTGCCGAAATAAGCAGAGGGCTTGGTGATATTAATAATTTTCTGATATATAAGCAGGTCTTCTGGCATACCCTCGAGCAAAAGCATTTGTATCTCTCTTATCCTTTAGAATATAGTGACGTCAATCATTACGGTCCACTATTTAGTATGCTTATTGCGCCATTTGCACTACTTCCCGTTTATATTGGTTGTTTTTTGTGGTGTCTTTTAAATGTAGGCTTTTTGTTTTACGCAATCAAGCAATTGCCTTTATCCGAAAAGAGCATTCAATATATTTTATTGATTGGTGTTTTTGAACTCATTACATCAGTGCATTCTGTTCAGTTCAATCCCATGCTATGTGGCATGATACTATTAAGTTTTACTGCCATCGAAAAAGAAAATATTTGGCTTGGAACTTTTTTTATTGTTGTAGGAATACTGATCAAGATTTATAGTGTTGTTGGATTGTTGTTTTTCTTATTTACGCCTCACAAGAAAAAATTTATTTATACTGGAATTATTTGGTTGGCTGTTCTTGTTTGCTTGCCTATACTTATTTCTTCTCCCCAATTTATTATGGATTCCTACATCGATTGGTATGAAGTATTAATTGAAAAAAATGGACAAAATATTGAGTCTAGCATGTTTGCTGGCATGCAAGACATATCTGTAATGGGTATGATTCGTAGAATTTTTGGTGTCTACGAAATGCCCAATATGTTTGTAACGGTTCCAGCGGGGATACTTATGTTATTGCCGCTTCTGCGTTTTAGCTTATGGAGTAATCCATTATATAAGCTTAATTATTTGGCATTATTACTCATCGGACTTGTGATATTTAGTTCTTCGGCAGAGTCGCCAACATTTGTCATTGCTGTTATAGGCTATTTAATATGGCATGTACAGCAGTCTTATAAAGATACGTTTCCGTATAAAGTTTTATTGGTGATAATGTTGCTGCTTACCATTTTTTCGCCTACCGATTTGTTTCCAAGATTTATTAGAGAGCAGTATATACTCCGTTATTCACTAAAGGCACTGCCATGTTTTTTAGCTTGGCTTGCTGTTGTGTACACACTCTTGTTTAGTCAGTTCAAAAACAAATTGGCATGAATAAGTTAGTTGAAATAGTAATTCCTGCGCACAATGAAGAGCATAACATTCCTGTAATTTATAGTGCGATACATAATGCAATTGCTGAAACAAACTATGATTTCAAGGTTTTGTTTGTTGACGATGGTAGCACCGATGGAACGCTGGAGGCTATTCATGTATTATCGGCTCATCATGATAATGTATTTTATATTTCTTTGTCCCGAAATTTTGGACATCAAAATGCATTAAAAGCAGGACTGGATGCTTCTTCTGCAGATTTAGTCATTATGATGGATGCTGATATGCAACATCCGCCAGCATTAATTCCTTCATTGTTAAGAGCCCACGAAGAGGGGTATGACGTTGTGTACACCGTTAGAAAAGACAATGAGCATATTTCATTTGCCAAAAAACATACGGCTAATTTATTTTATAAATTAATGAATTATTTATCTGAAATGGAAATTGAGCCAGGCTCTGCAGATTTTAGACTCATGAATAGAAAAACCCTTGATGCATTACTGTCAATGCCTGATCAAGAAATATTTTATAGAGGGCTCGTTAAATGGATTGGTTTTAAACAAACAAAAATCGAATACGAGCCTCAGGCAAGACATACTGGTGTTACAAAATACTCTACTAAAAAAATGTTGAAATTTGCCATTACCGGTATTGCAACATTTAGTAACAAGCCGCTTTACTTTGCGGCATACATGGGTTTTACTTTTGCGATATTATCTGTCCTTTACATTCCCTATATTATTTATGCATTTTATAGTGGTACCGAAGTGCATGGTTGGGCTTCTATTGTTGCAACCCTGGCCTTTTTTGGGGGCATTATACTGATGATGCTTGGTATTGTTGGTATATATTTGGGTAAGCTTTTCGAACAAAGTAAAAACCGCCCTCAATATTTAGTGAAAGCAGCCAAACTATGACACCTCAAATTTTAATTAGTTTTGATGTTGAAGAATTTGATATGCCGCTCGAGTATGGCTATACGATACCATCGGAAAAACAATTAGAAATTGGATTTAGCGGTCTTGAAGCGATAACTCCACTATTAAATCAATCAGGTTTTTCTACTACACTTTTTACGACAGCCAATTTTGCAGATCATTTTTCTTCTACCATAAAAGCTTTATCGGGTAAGCATGAAATTGCCTCTCATACCTATTATCATAGTTTTTTTGAACTTGATCATTTGCAAAGTTCAAGAGTAAGGCTCAAACAAATTACGGGTAAGCCAGTAACTGGGCTTCGAATGCCACGTATGAAACAAGTGCCAATGGAGGCAATAAAAAATGCAGGTTACAGTTATGATGCATCGATGAATCCTACATGGCTACCTGGCAGGTACAATCATTTACATAAACCCAGAACTTGTTTTGTTGAAGAGGGAATGTTTCGAATTCCTGCATCGGTGTCAGCGAATCTAAGGCTTCCACTTTTTTGGTTAAGTTTTAAAAATTTCCCCTATAGTTACTATTTGCATTTATGCAAGCAGGCATTGCAAAAAGATGGTTATTTGAGTTTGTATTTCCACCCTTGGGAATTTGTAGATGTAACAGGGTATGGCCTTCCGGCGTATACTACAAGGTATGCAGGGCAGGAGCTACTAGATAGATTGCATCAATTATTAAATGATTTAAAACCGTATGGTTCATTTAATACAATGCACCAGTTTTATAGTGGATATAACAAATAGTACTAGCAGTTAGATCCTTCCAAACCAGTGATATCTGTTTTTAGCAATCCAGCGGTAAATATTGTCTCTCCATTTTTTTGGGACTATATTGCCAGCAGCTAAAAACTTGTAAGGAAATGATAGTTGTTTAGCTATTTCAATAATGGCATCTGATTCTATAAACAACTTGTTGTTTGCAATGAATATGATTGAATTGATGTTTTGTAATGAAGGGTGCTTGGCAACTATAGCGGCACCCTCTGAGCTGGATAGTGGAATTTGTTTTATTTGCTGTTTCTTGTCACCTTTGGTAACAAATTTGATGCTACTATTGCATAATTTACATCCGCTATCAAAAAGTAGTACCATCTTTTCCATACCCAAAAGTAAGTTACAATGTTTGCAGATCCTCAAATAATTATCAATACGGATGGTGAGGCTGTATATTATCCATTGGTGTTTGATGGGGCTGATGTTCAAAAATTGTTGCCAGCGTTATTACAAAATATTGAGTGGCAGCAAGATCAGGTAATGATGTTTGGGAAACAAATTACGACCAAACGAAAAGTAGCTTGGTATGCTGGTGAGGGTATCAGTTATACTTACGCGGGTAAAAGAAAAGACCCGTTGCCCTGGACGCCACTTTTATTATCTATTAAAGAAAAAATAGAAAAGCAAACGGGGGCAAACTACAATGCTTGCCTCTTAAACTTATACCATGCGGGTGACGAGGGGATGTCTTGGCACCGCGATAACGAAAAAGAAATTGTAACTGAAAGCTCCATAGCTTCTGTGAGTTTTGGTGCTCCTCGAAAATTTGCTTTTAAACACGCTGTAACTAATCAAAAAATAGAACTCTTGCTTGATTCAGGCTCTGTTTTAGATATGCGCGGCCCAATCCAGCAGCACTGGTACCATGCGCTGCCACCTTCTAAAAAAGTAAAAGACCTTCGGGTAAATTTGACCTTTAGATTGTTAATAAAATAGCAGCATTTGAGGCTTTGTGCTCTTTTGTTAGTGCTATATTTAAGCTACAAATATTTACTATGAAAAAATGTATTGCCCTTATTATTGGGGTTTGCTTTGCGCTATCAAGTTTTGCTCAAGCACTTTCAAAAGATGATCGTATGCAGTGGTGGCGTGATGCTAGATTTGGTATGTTCATTCACTGGGGAATTTACGCAGTGCCGGCAGGTGAATATAAAGGCGATAAAAACCATGCCGAGTGGATCATGAATACGGCAAATATTCCAATTCCAGAATATGAAAAGTATGCGGTTTCTTTTAATCCAACTTCATTTAATGCGGATAGCTGGGTGGCCATGGCCAAAGATGCGGGCATGAAATACATTGTAATCACCTCTAAGCACCATGATGGATTTTGTTTGTGGGATAGTAAAGTTTCTGATTATGATGTAATGGATAAAACGCCATTTAAGCGTGACATCATGAAAGAATTAAGTGAGGCTTGTAAA
>CAJBRT010000082.1 GCA_903958045.1 uncultured Bacteroidota bacterium
CCCTAAATGCAACAAGAGCAATAGGGTTAAAAGATCAATCCCTACCCTCCATGCACATGCATCGTTTTAACTTCTGCTATTACACTGTGATAGTATTTATACCAATGTGACTTCCCTAATTTTTTCGCTTCAATATGTTGTGGTTCACTCGCCCATGCACGAACGGCGTCCATATCTTTCCAATAACTTATAAAAGCCCCTCTTCCATCGTGCTTAAAACTTTCATAGCCTAAATAACCAGGCATTTGCTTTGCAAGCTCTAATGTCAAATCATCATAGGCTGCATATCCATCTAAATGATCTGACAAGTAGTAATTAAATATAGAAGCAATATAAGGAGGCTGAGGTTGTTCGTTGTTTTTCCAATGTATCATAGTGCTGTAAAATAATAAAATCTTCTGTCTATTTCAAATACACCCTTCTCACTCCAACAAACACCGGAATCAGCACTGAATAGCCAATAAAAAACGGAATAATCATCCTAATCCATCCGGCAGCCATCAAAACCGCCATTAGTAGTAACTGAAACCCAAGCCCATAAAACGACACCAAAAACATAAACCATTTAGGAAAAATGGTTGCATGCTGGGCGCGTGGATCAAGTTTATATACCAAATCATCAAAGGGTCTATACAACACTCTAAACAGCTTAAATAAAACATTAACGCTAGATTGGCTTTCACCCACATAAGCCGAGGGTACTTGATCTTCAAAAATTTGACTGGTAATTTCACCGGCTGTTGTATGCCTAAAAATAACATGGTAGTAATTATATACTGTCCCCTGCGTTTGCATGCACATAAACGCAAGTAGTGCCAACCATGTATTTGTACCAGTATATGCCGCAATTGAAATAATGAGCGCAAGGTTTAAAAGGCTATCTAAAATAGAATCTAAATAACGGCCACCATACGATGGCTCATTTTTAACCCTAGCCAATTGACCATCGGCGGCGTCGAGTATAGATTTTAAAATCAAAAAAAAGCCAGCCAGCCAAAACTGGGCCTTTAACATATAAACAATAGCCAATATACCAGAAACGCCAAATAACAGGGTAATATGAATGGCTGTTACGCGCGTATTTTTAAGCGCTTCTGCAATCAATTTTGCTACAGGCCTTCCATAGTCTGAAACATCAACAAATTTATTCGCAACCCCTAGTTTAGACATGTAGCCCTTTAATATGTTATAGAGAAATGTGTAAACATACGATTTAGTTATTGATGTTTTTGTATTTTCATATATATGGAATATCATAATCCACTCATCCCCACTTCGGATATCCCGCAGTACCAAGAAATTCCTTTACAATGCGTAGAGCCGGCGTATAAAAAAGTATTGTGGTTTAACTGGGTTATTGCTTATTTGTTCATCATAGCACTTACTGTGCTCATTTTTATCGTAAACGTTGAACTCCACAAGGCTTGGATCATTACCCTAGCTGCGCTTGTATTAGTGAGTAGTATCGCCCTTGTAATAGCCTCGATAGAAATTGGATTTAAAAACAGGTCTTGGGCCTTAAGAGATAAAGACATCATTTTTAAAAAAGGATGGCTTTTTCAGAGCACCCATATTGTTCCATTTGCAAAAGTCCAACACTGTATTTTAAAAACTGGGCCTGTAGGGCGCAGGTACAATCTTGCATCCCTTCGTTTTATGACAGCAGCAAGCCATCAAAGAGATATTAGCATTAACGGTTTATCATTAGAGGACGCCGAAAAAATAAAGGAACATGCAAGACAAGCAATTTGATTGGTATACGCCACAAAAACTTTCTCCGTATGCATTTTTGTTTATCATAGGAAAAGTGATTAACCAATCATGGGCGTTTTTATTACTTTTTATTGGCGGTAAATTTCTAAAAAAAGAAAGAGGAATAGCTGAGTTAGGCATGGGCTATTTTATGCTAATCATTATTGGTTTTATAGTAGTTACATCTATTCCCTATGTGATTCAGTATTTAAGATTTAGAATATTTGTAAAAGGAAACGATCTCATTGTTTTAAAAGGCCTATTTACTAAAAAGGTCATCACAATACCCATTCATAAAATACAATCCGTAAACGCTGTGCAGGGCTATTTGAACCGTTTTACAGAAACCTGCGAATTAAAAATAGAAACCGCCGGAGACGAAGGCACCGAAGTAGAAATAAAAGCCATCGATGAAAAAAAGGCCTATGCACTTCAGGAGCTATTAAAAAAAGCACCCATAACAGTTGAAACTATAAGCACCCCTGAGCCTGAAACAATTTTAGGCATTAGGTTTTGGGATATCTTCAAACTTTCTTTATCAGAAAACCATGTAAAAACTTTTTTACTAATACTCACCTATTTGCTAACAAAAATTGATGATATTAAAAATTTATTTGGCATCGATACAGCAAAAAAAATAAATGAAGAGGCTGACAAAATCGCCTATACCACCAATATTATACTGGCTTTTACAGTAACCGTACTTCTCATCACTTTTATTGTTTCATTTATTAGAGTGCTTGTAAGGTATTATAATATGAAACTCAAAATTTCAGAAAAAGGCTTCGAAACACAGTGGGGATTTTTACAAACACAAAAAAAACTGCTTATCAAAGAAAATATTCAACAAATTAGCTGGAAAAACAATTTATTGCAACGCATATTAGGGATCCAGATTTTACGGTTTTTTATGACCAGCGAAAAATCAAATACGCCTAAGCAGTGGATACGAATCCCCATTATGCAGGAGCGCTTACTTACACAAATAAGTCATATTTATCAGCACGTTTGGCCCTCACAAGTTGCAGCATCTAATGGTATTGATGCTTCTTACAAATGGCGCAACACCATCATTTATGTTACACCCCTATCCATTATAGCTGGCATCATTGTGTACTTTACATCACCATGGCTTACACTTATACCCCTAGCCGTATTTATTTATTTTGCAATTATTCATATCATACTACAATACAACTATACATTTTGGTTTCACCAAAACAGTATCCAAATTTGTAAAGGGGTTTGGGGGCGTGAACAAACCATTCTAAATTTTAAAAACGTACAGCAGGTAGAAATTAAAACAAGCCCTTTTTTAAGGTCACATCATTTATGTACGCTGTTACTTCATTCGGCAGGAGAAGACGTTGTAAAACTCCCCTTTATCCCTGTCACGCAGGCCAACTATATTGCCAATTGGTGCCTCGTGCAAATTGAGTTTGAACCTAATTTTAATGACCTATAATTTTATCCATGCCTTTACCCAATCTCAGCTTCATTAAACACTTTTTAACAACTGCCCTACTTATTGCCGGCGTGCATTTTAATGCAAACGCGCAACAGGTGGCGCTCATTCCAGAACCACAACAACTGGATTGGAAAAAAGGTGCGATAGATACTAGGGGCATACACAATATTGTTATCAATGATAGTTCACTATTACCACTAGCACATTCGATTCAAAAAATACTTTCTCCTCAAAAATTTCAAATTAGTTTTTCAAAACCTGCATCTTTAAAATATATTACGCTAACACTAGATCCAAGCAACCAACCTCAAAAATCGGAAGAAGCGTATTCGTTATCTGCAAAAGAAAACAGCATCACAATCCATTCAAAATCTTTACACGGAATATTTAACGGTATTCAAACTTTACAACAATTACTAGTACAAAAGCCATTATTAGCACAGGTAGATATTATGGACTGGCCTGCATTTAAATGGCGCGGTTATATGGTAGACGCTGCACGAAACTTTATGTCTCTAAACTTATTAAAGCAGCAAATAGACATCATGGCTGCTTATAAACTCAATGTTTTTCATTTTCATATCACAGAAGACATTGCTTGGCGTTTAGAAAGCAAAAAATATCCTGAGCTTACGAGCCCAAAAAATATGCTTCGAAATGCAGGTAATTATTATTCAGTTGCAGACATGCAATTGCTCATTGCATATTGTAAAGAAAGATTTATTACGCTCGTGCCGGAAATTGATATGCCAGGCCATAGCGCTGCATTTGAACGTGCTATGGGTGTTAATATGCAATCAGAAAAAGGGAGCGACATATGCAAAAATATTTTGAAAGAAATTTGTAACACATTTGATGTACCTATCATTCATATTGGTGGTGATGAAGTTACAATAACCAATCCCAACTTTTTAACTGATATGGCTTCTGTACTCAGCAGCAAAGGCAAAAAAGTAGTGGCATGGGACCCAGGCGGCAGTTTACCTAAAGGAACTTATTTACAAATGTGGAATGGAAATATTAAGCCTAAACAAGATTTTCCAGCAATCGATTCTAGAAATTTATACCTCAACCACCTAGACCCGCTTGATGGTGTTGTATCTACTTTTAACCATCAAATTTGCGATACCAGTTATGGTTCAGACAATAAAATTGGAGCAACGCTTTGTTTGTGGCCGGACAGACGTGTGGCCAATGAAGATGACATGATACGCATGAATGCCGTGTATCCTATCATGCTCAGTTTTGCTGAAAGATGTTGGAAGGGCGGCAACAATATCAACCCTGCAAGCCTTATTGTATTTGAAGATAAATTGATGTCGCACAAAAAAAGTTATTTCAAAAACTTACCATTCCCTTATGTGGCGCATAGTAATATAGAGTGGCAACTAATTGGGCCTTATAAAAATAATGGCAATACTAGCACAGTATTTGCACCCGAATATGTAAGGTTTTTCGATACCGCAAAACTTCAAAATACACTAACCTTAAAGGGTGGCACTATTTGGCTCAAACATTTTTGGCACCCCATGATAAAGTCGCATCTTCAAAACCCTTTGGATAGTACAACATGGTATGCCACCCGAAAATTTTGGAGTAACACCGATACCGTAAAAAATTACTGGATTGGGTTTAATAACATTTCCAGATCACCAGCTACCGATTCACCACCTGTAGGCGCCTGGGATAACAAAGGGAGCACCGTATGGGTTAATGGCATTACAATTGATCCACCTATTTGGATAAGAGGTGGTCAAAAAGGGAATTCAGAAATCCCTTTAATCGATGAAGGTTACGAATACCGCCCCCCTACAAAAATTAGGGTACACAAGGGCTGGAACACCGTTCTCATTAAAGCGCCCGTAGCATCCACTAAAAGTGAATGGCAAAACCCCGTAAAATGGATGTTTACATTTGTTGAAATGGAGTAATTACCTAACAATTTTATATAGATATTTGTAAACATGAATACCAAAGTACAACCCCCCATTATGCCCACCGTATTTGCGGGGCTATACTTACTCGTACACTTTATTCCAGATTTAGATGCCGCCGACGTTATGGGGCCGCAATGGCTTTATACAGGCATTATTGATGCACTGGGTATCCTATTTATATTTATGCACCGTCAGTACTTTGCACCTGCAATACAAGGCATTTTCAAATACAAGTTTACGCTCGTATTTAGTTTTTTGGTGGCATGGGCTTCACTCTCCTATTTTTATGCCATTAACCCCACCGAAACGCTGGTAACCGGCGCAAGGCTCATTACTACTTTTTTAGTTTTTATCGTACTCTCTATTTTATTTTACAAGCAACCACTCCCTGCCTTATTAACGGGCATTTCGGTGATCATGGCTTTTGTATTACTCTATGATTCGCTTGTTTTATTAAAAACATTTTCGAGTAACCTCACCACCATGAGCCTCGATGAAAATATTATTGCATTAAGAGGCAACCACGGTAATAAAAACGTAATGGCAGCAGCCCTGCTTATTAAATTTCCATTTGCACTTTGGCTGATTATTAATAGTAAACTATTAGGAAAATTACTGTCAGCTTTTGTGCTTGTAATGGGCGTTACAGGGCTACTAATATTAAATACCAGGTCTACCTATGTGGGGCTTCTTATTATTTCCATCATTTTTATTGCCACCACCCTTTACTTTAAAAGCAAGCAAAACAAAAAGGCAATAGGCATACAAATAGCTTATTTAATGATTCCAGTAATTATTGGATACTTTATTGCCAATATGTTTTTAGGCACGGCTGTTCAAATGCAAGATAGCCAGGGCGGATATGGTACCGTTACCAAAAGAATTGGTGACATTACAGTTACCAGTGAACAAAATAGCCGTTTGCGGTTATGGAAAAACGCCATCGACTATTCTATCCATCATCCACTTATTGGATGTGGTTATGGCAACTGGAAACTAGCGTCTATTCCGTACGAAATATTTCATACCACCGAACTTTTTGTGCCCTACCACGCCCACAACGATTTTTTTGAAATGTTTGCCGACCTTGGCTTACTAGGTGGGCTTAGTTTTGCACTCTTATTTTTACTAGTACCCATAATTACTTTTAGTATTTGGAAAAACAAATCTTTTAATAACTTACACTTAGCAGCTACTATTTTATTTATGGCCGTTACCTGCTATGCGGTAGATGCCTTTTTAAATTTCCCCGCCGAGCGTACCGCCATGCAATCTATACTAGCCATTGCAGCTGCATTAATTTGTATCCCTATCAGCTATGAACAAGAAAATGTAAACGTTCGCAAATCACTCATGGGTGTGTTTTTTAGTGTAGCACTGATTGGAATCATACCTAGTATTTATGTACATAAATTAACTTACGACTCTTTAAAAATTCAAAAGTTTGTAATGGGCGAAGTAAACGCAGACCCCGTAATGAAAACCGAAGACGTAGAAAAACTACCTTCTATCCCTGACATGTCTTCATCTACCCTGCCTTTAAAAGCAATGATAGCGCGCTATTACATTAGGGATAAAAATTATGATAAGGCATTAGCATTATTAAAAGAAAGCGACAACGTAAACCCGCACCTCTATTATAACGACTTTTTAAGAACTGCCATATATGCAGCTAAAAATAATTTTGATAGCGCATTATACAGCAGTAAAAAAGCATTTTACAATTGGCCCAATGCTACTAGCTACTATAAAAATTTAATTTTTGCAGCATCCAAAAAGAAAGATAGCACCGAAATTA